>CAZYLE010000135.1:1068-1972 GCA_964648675.1 uncultured Dehalococcoidales bacterium | reverse complement strand
AGGCAGTGGCGGAGGCGGTTAGTATTCCAGTCATTGCCTCTGGTGGAGCTGGGAGGCTAGAACATCTATATGAAGCCATAGTATTGGGTAAGGCGTCTGCTGTTCTCGCTGCCTCTATTTTTCACTTCGGAGAGCTCTCCATTCCACAGGCAAAGAGGTACTTACAGGATAGGGGTATATCTGTCAGAGTTTAGCCGATTTTAATGTTCAGGTAGAGGGGGAATCACTTGTTCCGAGTCGAAGTCTCTGTAAAGGCTGGTTTTCCAGAGCCAAGAGGGGAAGGGTTACAAAAAGACATCAATGATCTGGGCATTACCAGCGTCGAACGGGCCAAGGTTAGTGATGTGTATCTGCTTAACGGGAAACTGGATGAGGAAGAGGTTATAAGAATCTGTCGGGAGCTCCTGGTAGACCCAGTAGTGCAGGAATTTTCATATGGTGAGGGGTCTTTTGCTGAGGTTGAAGATAGTAGTGCTCGTGTTATTGAGGTCGCCTACAATCCTGGTGTAATGGATCCTGTGGAGGAGAGCGTTAAGAAGGGAATCCTCGACCTCGGTATAGCAACGGTTGAATCAGTAAGAACTGCTAAGAGATACTACTTATGGGGCGGGCTCTCGGAGGATACTTTGCAATCTATCTGTGATAAGCTGCTGGTAAATAGCTTGATCCAGCATGTAGTAACTAGGCGAGAGGGGCCCTCGCTTCCGTCAGCGACGTATGAATTCTCTTTATCAGTTGTCGATTTGCTGAGCATGGACGATGACGAACTAGTGGAATACAGCAAAGATAGGCTCTGGCTGGATCTAGGGGAGATGAAGCAGATCCAACGTTACTTCTCTGAATTGGGTCGAAATCCGACCGATGTTGAGCTCGAAACCCTGGCACAAACATGGTCGGAGCATTG
>CAZYLE010000135.1:0-1058 GCA_964648675.1 uncultured Dehalococcoidales bacterium | reverse complement strand
CAAGATCAGGCTGGGCGAGAACGTTATTGATGACTTGCTCAAGAGCACTATCATGAAGGTCACTGAGGAATTGAACAAGCCCTGGTGTCTTTCGGTTTTTGTGGACAATGCTGGAGTGATAGATTTCGATGGCCGATATGCGTTGTGTTTCAAAGTTGAGACCCATAATCATCCATCAGCGGTTGAGCCCTATGGCGGCGCCTCGACTGGGGTAGGTGGGGTTATTCGTGACCCTTTGGGCACTGGACTCGGGGCGAAACCAATCCTAAACACTGACGTTTTCTGTTTCGGGCCTCCTGATCTTCCTTACGATAGGCTTCCCCAAGGTGTCCTGCACCCACGTCGTATCTTCAAGGGTGTCCGCGCCGGTGTGGCTGACTATGGCAACCGCCTTGGAATCCCCACTCTCAATGGTGCCATACTTTTCGATGAACGCTATGTGGGAAACCCACTGGTCTTCTGCGGCACAGTTGGACTATTGCCCATAGGCATGAGCCAGAGAGGTCAGCAACATCCTGGGGACCTGGTTGTTGTAGTTGGAGGTAGGACAGGTCGTGATGGGATACATGGCGTCACATTTGCCTCGGGAGAACTCACCAAGGAATCTGAAGCTATTTCTAGTGCCTCTGTACAGATCGGCAATGCTATTACGGAAAAGAGGATGATAGATGTTCTCCTCAAGGCACGGGATCGGGGACTGTATCGGCGAATTACAGATTGTGGCGGAGGTGGTCTTTCATCAGCGGTAGGGGAAATGGCTGAGGAAACGGGAGTGCGCGTATATTTGGAAAGAGTCCCCTTGAAATATTCCGGACTCTCATATACAGAAATATGGCTATCGGAGTCGCAGGAGCGAATGTTGCTGGCCGTCCCTCCGATACATGTTGACGAGTTGATCGCCCTTTTTACAAGCGAGGATGTTGAAGCCACAGTCATCGGCGAGTTTACCGATAACCGACGGCTTCAGCTTTTCTATAAAGGCAATCTTGTTGGCGACCTTGATCTGGAGTTCCTGCATCATGGACTTCCTCAAATCGAGAAGGAGGCGGTCTGGGAGC
>CAZYLE010000134.1:0-5170 GCA_964648675.1 uncultured Dehalococcoidales bacterium | reverse complement strand
GGATTTCGGATTTGGTTTTGATAGCCTGTTCGGTACGTACCTCATTGATCCTGGTGCCAGTCTCCTCCATCCACATATGCCCACCGCCTGCGCCACAGCAGAAGGTGTTTTTGATGCGCATGTACTTCCTCAACTCCATAACGGGGGCGGTGGACATCAAAGTGCTAATTAGAGGCAATTCAAGCAGGGCGTTCTCGATACGCTGATAGAAATTGCCATTATCTCGCCCCGTCTCGACTAATTTTACCTTTGGTATGGATGCTAGTACCTTTCTGGGTGCCTCGTAAATATCGTTGTAGCGGAGTAAATAGCAAGGGTCCTGATAGGTAATCTTTTGCTCCGTCGTGTTAGATAGTTTGAGCCTACCCTGCTTGATTAGGTCGGCGATAAACTCGGTGTGGTGGATAACCTCAAACTCTCCACCGAATTGTGGGTATTCATGTTTCAGGGTATTATAGCCGTGGGGGCAGGTGGTGACGATCTTCTTGATACCATAGCCCTTCAAGGTTTCGATGTTTTTCAGAGCCTGCATCTGGAAGAGGTATTCATTACCTATGCGCCGCGCTGGCTCTCCGCAGCAACTCTCCTCTTCACCGAGTATGGCGAAGTTGACGCCGGCTGCTTTGAGCACCCGGGCAAAGGCGGCAGCAACCTTTACATTTCTGTCTTCCAAGGCGGCGGCACAGCCAACCCAGTACAGCACTTCGACATCCTTGTCTTCTGAGATGAGTTTGACGTCTAGCCCATCGCACCAGTCGGTTCTAGAATATGTCGTTCCCTTACAGGTGTGACCCCTTTCCTCGATACACCTCAAAGCAACCTCGGCTGTTTCAGGCATCTCGGCCTGCTCCAGCACAAGGTTGCGACGCATGTCGATGATTTTATCGATGTGCTCTATGAAGACAGGGCATACCTCCTGACAGGCACGGCAGGTGGTGCAGTCCCAGATCTCCTCTGCAGTTATCACATCGCCAATCATGGAAATTTCGGGTCCTTCCCCGTTCTTTCCTTTAGCCAGCAGGCTGGGCCCCACCTCAAGCCAATGTGTTTTCAGCTTTTGGATAAGTTCCTTCGGGTTGAGAGCTTTCCCGGTCAGGTAGGCGGGGCAGTTGTCCTGACAGCGACCGCAGCGGGTGCAGGAATCCAGGTCAAGGAGCTGCTTCCAGGTGAATTCGTTGATCTTTGATACCCCGAAGGTCTCTGCTTCCTCCAGGTCGATTGGCACTAAAGCCCCCTTGGGACGCATCGACCTGAAGAGAACATTCAATGGAGCGACAACGATGTGCGATAGTGAGGAGAAGGTAAGGGCGACGTATATGATGGCTCCAACGACAATCACCAGATGAATCCACCATAATACGGCATGGGTGACCAGAAGAGCCCCTGCCGATAGCCCGCTAAAGATCTGGGCCATCACCCAGCCCCCAGGTGACCAAACTGCCCAGGCTGTGTTATATGGGCCAATTTCGGGGAAAATCTCCTGGAAGGCTAGAGGCTGGGCGGTGAAGTATGCAATGCGAAGCCCCTCGATTATATAGCCGGTTATCACAATAACGGCGATTAGTATGATGGCAATGGCATTTTCTGGCTTATTGTCCAGTCTGTCAGGTCTCTGTATATATCTTCTATAGGTGAAGACGATTAATGCCAGGAGCAGCAGTATGCCAAGAACATCTACGGTAAAGGAGATGCCAAGGTATGTAGCCCCGTGCATGAAATGGAAGAAGTAGTGGGAGAGGAAATCCAAGAGAGCAGCCAGCAGAAAAACGATAGCGCCGATGAAGATGAGGAAGTGAAGCAGGCCAGGATAAAGGTCTCTTATAAAGCGCCTGTGGATAACGCCATCCACTGTGCCAGTGACGGCGAAGTACCATAGACTCTTCCATGGGTTGGAAAACCTGGCATCTGGCTGTCCGAAACGCCAAAGATGGTATCGCTTGTATACCCCATACACCAAGACTGCTGCTATTGGTATTAGCAGCAGATACAGTGCATAACCCCAGTAACCGATATTCCAGAATATCTCTCTTTGTGCCATTAATGTCTCCTTAATATCCTCCTGTGAAGCATTGTAGCATACTACAAATTGCTTGCCAAGGGAGTGTATTCGTCCAGCAAATCAGCAGCGCTTGAGTTTCTCAATAAATACCTGTTATTGTTATCCGAGGAATAGCTATGTCATCTTTTCCCATCTGCCTGCACTGAAACATACCTCTAGGAGATGCTGGCAAGCCACCTGCTAGAGGTCGGAGTTCCTGTGGGCTCGCCTTCTTCCCCTTTCTTTTTAGGGTGGAGGGATAGGTGATGGTGAAATTCCCTGCCTCCAATTTTCTCCTGCCAAAGTGAGATGACTTACGCTTAACTACACGCCTGAGGTATAATATTAGGGTCAGCTGCAGGCTTATGCTACAGAAGGAATAAGATACTCAAAAGGCCAGTCTAGGATCCCCTTAACATAAGCAAGAAATTGACTTGACATTTTCTATTGACAGCCTCTATAGATATATCGTACACTTTGGAATCCGTATTTTAATGATAGGAGGATAGAGATGTACAAGACAATTCTCGTTCCGTTGGACGGCTCAGAGCTGGCCGAGTTGGTGTTTCCCCATATCGAAATGCTGGCGAAGCAAAGTAGTCATTGGCCTTCAGTGGAGGTAATCCTGCTGAGAGTTGCTCTTTCGTCGCGTGTGCCTGTAGCTGGCTTTCAGGATAGGTATGGAGCATCGGCGCTCGTTGTCGAACAGGCTGCTGTCGCCGATAAGGAGGATGCGGAGAAGTATCTGGCTGACGTTTCCAAGCGCTTAAAGACAAGTGGCCTTAAGGTACGCACGGAGTTGATGGTAGGCGATGCCGCTGATGAAATTCTTGACTATGCCAAGAATAACCCTGTTGACCTCATCGCCATGGCGACCCATGGGCGCTCTGGCATCAGCCGTTGGGCCTATGGCAGTGTCGCTTCCAAGGTTCTGCGAGAAATCCATACCCCGCTCTTGCTGGTGACTCCACCGAAAAAGTAGTATATTCCCCTCACAGATTGGAGGATGGAGATGTATAAAACGATTCTTGTTCCACTGGATGGCTCGGAGCTGGCTGAATCGGTATTTCCCCATGTTGAAACCCTGGCAAGGCAAACTAGTGCTTGGCCAGCGGATGTAGTCCTGATCAGAGTTTGCGAACCAGCGCGCATGGTGATGGCTGGCTATGGCTCCGATGCAATTGGACAGGCGGCGATCATTGCGGACCAGGCAGCAGCAGTGGTGAGGGAGGATGCTGAGAAGTATCTGGACGAGGTGGAGAAGCGGCTTAGAGCGTCTGGCCTCAAAGTGCGGACGGAGCTACTGATGGGCGATCCCGCTGAGGAGATCCTTGAATATGCGGCCAACAACCCTGTTGACCTTATCGCTATGGCGACCCACGGCCGCTCTGGCATCAGTCGTTGGGCCTATGGCAGTGTCGCCTCGAAGGTTTTGCGAGGGATCGATACCCCACTCTTACTGGTGACGCCGGAGAAGAAGTAGGTTTCTCTAGCTGGCAGTATAGAGATGTATAAAACGATCCTCATCCCGTTGGACGGCTCAGAGTTAGCTGAGCTGGCTATTCCACATGTAGAAATGCTGGCGAAGGCTGGTTCTGAGCCAGCGGAGGTTGTCCTGCTCGGGGTTTGTGAATCGGCACGCATGGTGATGGGTGGCTATGGCGGGGCGGTAGGACAGATGGCGGTCCTAGCAGAGCAGGCAGCAGCGGCATGTAAAGCGGATGCTGAGCAGTATCTGTCTGCAACCGAGAAGCGACTCAAGGAGAAAGGACTTAAGGTGCGCACAGTGTTAATGGAGGGCGACCCCGCTCATGAGATCCTTGAATATGCGGCCAATAACCCTGTTGACCTCATCATCATGGGCAGCCATGGACGTTCTGGCATCAGCCGGTGGGCCTATGGCAGTGTCGCCTCGAAGGTTCTGCGAAGGATTGCTACCCCGCTCCTGCTGGTAACGCCGCAGAAAAAGTAGGTTGGTCTATAATATTAAAAGGAATAAGTTCAAGCCCCACTGGCTACATGAACAATTGCAATATAGCAGTATTACAACAGGCATAAATCTGAATACTGGCGAGATCAACTTAGCGGGGGGTTGTAATGCCGACTGCGACCATTAATGGAGTAAAGATTTACTACGAAGTTACAGGTGAGGGCCCGGCCGTCATCTTGCTTCATGGCTATACCGGTAGCCATCAAGATTGGGTATTACAATTTCCGCTGCTCGCCAAGGGGTATCGAGTTGTCGCTATGGACCATCGCGGCCATGGAAAATCTGAGGCACCTTCCTCTGCTAGCGACTACTCGGTCAAGATCATGGCTGAGGATGCGTATAGCTTACTCAAATATTTGGGCATAGATAAAAGCTGCATAGTGGGGCACTCTATGGGAGGGTTTATGGCCCTGGAACTGGCCCTCAAGTATCCCGATATGGTGAGTGCATTAGTCCTGGTGGATACCTCCAGTGGCGAGTTCGAACGCGTTCCCGGCTACGCTGAGTTAAGGGCTAAGCTCGACGAACTGGCGCGCACCGAGGGGATTGAGGCTGCTTTCGAGTACAACGCCGCCCATAACCCGATGACGAAGGAGCAGTTTGAGAGACACCCCGAAAGGCGTGAGATCGTTAGGCAAAAGATGCTCCAGACCTCTGTGGATGGCTATGTCCATGTTGCCAATTCCTTTGCAAAATGGGAACCGCTAACCCCTCGCCTCTCCGAGATCAGGGCACCTGCCCTCATCGTGGTGGGTGATGAGGATACACCTTTCCTTAAGCCATCTAAAGCGATGGAGGAATCGATAGCCAACTCAAGGTTGGTCATCATCCCGGGCTCGGGACATTCTCCTCATGAGGAGGCTGCTGAGGTCTTCAACGACGTTCTACTGAGTTTCCTGGATGGGTTGGAACTCGCCAGTTAGTCCGTCGTGACTTTCTTCGGACTAACCCTGCTTGTCCAATATCACCAGTGCTTGTAGCAAATCCTTACTCATATCCTCGAAGCTATGCAAGTCCTTTTCGCTTGGGTAAGGGTAATTATCAAACCTCACTCCAAGCCCGTAAGGAATGCTAAAAGCGACTGTCCCTGTGTCATACCTTTTTTTGCCCAGCGATGGTGCTCCAACTCGCGTTCCTTGCTC
>CAZYLE010000133.1:0-5205 GCA_964648675.1 uncultured Dehalococcoidales bacterium | reverse complement strand
GTGCAACCGCAGCCTCCAAGATCCTCTTCGCGATCAGGCCGAGAGCACTGATGCCCTGGGATGAAGCAATGCGGACTGGCTTCAGGTGTGATGGTAGTCCCACATCGTATTCTAGGTACCTGAAAGAAATCAGAGAACTAACCTACCACATCGGAGTGCTCTGCAGGAATCGAGGTTTTCAAATCGATGACCTGCCCAGCCATTTGGGGCGAACGCATTCGACAGCTCTGGCACTTGTCAACGAGTATATCTGGGTCACAGAGACTAGGAAATGTGAACTGCCGTCGTCGGACATCCTAGCGCGATGGGCAGAACTGGGCTGATCCTATGTAAGCCACTGCTAGGTGAACAGTCCTCGGTTTTGTTCAATTATGTTTTCTCACAGCATTGTGGAAGATAGAATCGCCGTGTGAACAAAGTAGCACTTTATTCAATGTTCATCTACTAATGATATAGATTCACCCCATCACCCATCCGGCAGGCTACACTCAACACTTGACAAGGGGTTGCCATAGCCCTATTTTAGCCGTAGCTATAATTGGAGGCGGATATGAGCATGAAAGAGACTGAGGACAACACGCTGAGACAGGGAAAGCTGGAGGAACTCTCCAGGGAGAAACTTGTCGAACTTGTGAGGTTGCATTCCAAATTGTTTTTTGCCATGGATGGCTTCTGGTACCTGGCGGTGAAGGAACTGGTCAACGAGGACATGGCCACCACCTGTGACCTGTGGGTGTGGGAAAAGTATGCCCGCTATGAACTCAAAAGGCTGCTGCCGCTGTTGAACATCGAAGGCGATGACCTGGCAGCCTTCGCCACGGCTTTCGGCTTCTCACCGTGGTTCTCCAACCTGAAACATACCTTCACGCGGGAGGGGGAAAACAAGGTGACCCTTACCGTGCTGGACTGTCCCTCTCTGGACGCCATGAAGAGGGAAGGGGCTGGCAGGGAGAATACCTTTTGCCCGCAGGTAGAGCAGCAGCTTTTGCAAATCTTCGTCCGCTCTTTCAACCCCAGGGCAAGAGTCATTCCCATCGAGCTGCCCCTTAAAAAAAGCGAGGACGACATATGCTGCCGCTGGCAGTTTATAATAGACGATTGAATCTTTTTAATTAGCCGCCTTTTGCGGCAGGGTCGCTAAATCGTGTGAAAGGAGGACAGCAGTGGCCAACATAGAGGCAATTCACCGGCACATCGAAGAGCATGAAGAGGAGCACATAGCAAAGGTGCAGGAATTCCTGCGCCAGCCCAGCATAAGCGCCGAGAACCTCGGCGTGAGAGAGTGCGCTGAGCTACTGCGGCAATACTATGCGGAACTGGGGTGTAAGGAGGCCGAGCTGGTGCCAACGGAAGGCCATCCCGGCGTATGGGCCTATTATGACGCCGGGGCTGCGAAGACTATCGTCAACTACTGTATGTACGACGTGCAGCCGATAGTGGGAGAGAGATGGTCCTCGCCACCATTCGAAGCCAACATCGTCACCATGCCGCCATTTGGCAGGGTAATCATCAACCGCGGAGCCATTAACAGCAAGGGGCCATATAGAGCCTGGCTTAACGCACTGCAATCCATCATCGCCGTCGAAGGCAAACTCCCGGTCAACATCATGTTTACCGCCGAGGGGGAGGAGGAGCTGGGCAGCCCTCACTTCCCCTATATCATCGAGAAATATACCGATAGACTTAAGACAGCCGATGCCGGTCTCATGTGTGGAGCCGGCCAGGACCAGCAGGGCAAGATACGGATGTCACTGGGCTACAAAGGAATCGTTTACATGGAGCTGGAGTGCTCGGGCAAGAACTGGGGGCGGGGGCCGCAGCAATATGACATCCACAGCAGCAACAAAGCCGTCGTCGATAGCCCGGTGTGGAGGCTGATGCAGGCGTTATCGACCATGACCTCCCCCGACGGGAATTCCATCCTCATCGATGGTTACTACGATAAGGTCGCTCCCCCCAGCGAAGAGGACATAGAGCTGGTCGACCAACTGGTGGACGTTTTCGACGATAGCGTGTGGAAGGAGATGTACAAGGTGGAGAGGTGGATTGGCGATGAGAAGGGGAGAGAATTTCTGCTGCGCTATCTGTACTCCACTACGCTCAATATCGATGGCATCTGGGGAGGATATATGGGGCCAGGCACAAAGACCGTCCTGCCGTATAAAGTCACCTGCAAAATGGACACCCGCCTGGTGCCCAACCAGGAGTCGAAGGACATCGTCCCCTTGATCAGAGCCCACCTGGACGAACACGGCTACAGCGACATTGAGGTCCGCCAGCTCGCCGGCTATGAGTGGTCCAAGACCAGCGTCAAGGAGCCGCTAGTTCAGGCTGTACTGAGCGTGTATGAAAAGTACGGCATCAAGCCCACCGTCTGGCCACATATGGGGGGCAGCGCCCCGATGTATCTCTATACCCGTCCACCGGTAAACATACCCATCTGCACCGCTGGTCTGGGCCATGGAGGGCGCGCCCACAGTCCCGACGAGTATTATGTGATCGAGGGCAATGACAAGGTCGCCGGCCTGGTGAAAGCGGAGAAATCCTTCGTCGATATCCTCTATGCCTTTGCCAGCTGGCCAAAGGCGAAATAGAGGACGCGAATTCGACTCTGCATCGTCGTTGTGCGGGTGTGTGTGCCCACACTTGCCGTCGCCATATCCATATGAGCGATAGATAGTGAGCTCACAGATGAACCACTACCACTGAAGCAGCGTGTCAAAAAGAAATATATGCAGCAGGTAAAATTTGATTATATTATATTACAATAAGAACCTAGAAACTACTCTTAACCAACATCTATCCCCCTTTTTGTAAAGGGGGCAAGGCCAACATCTATCCCCCCTTTGGTAAAGGGGGCAAGACCAACATATCCCCCCTTTGGTAAAGGGGGCAAGGGGGATTATGTTATATTACAATAAGAACCTAAAAGGATACTCCAGGCAACTTAGAAAAGACATGACCAATGCTGAAAGACTGCTCTGGTCAAGAGTAAGAAGAAAACAGTTGCAGGGCTATAAGTTCTATAGACAGAAGATCATAGGAAACTACATAGTCGATTTCTACTGCCCAAAAGCAAAGCTAGTTATCGAAATTGATGGTGGTCAGCATTATGAGGATGAGGATATTAAGAAAGACAACGTCAGGGATGATTATCTCAGAGAGCAGAGACTAACGGTCTTACGGTTTTCAGATAGATATGTATTTGACAACCTTGATGGGGTTATTGAGCGGATAAATGATAATTTAGAATCCCCCTAAATCCCCCTTTCTTAAGGGGGAATTTGTGAAGGGGGTAAGGCCAACATATCCCCCCTTTGATAAAGGGGGCAAGGGGGATTTCGTCAACCCTTTCACATCACCTGGCGAGCAGGTTACACTCAACACTTGACAATGGCTCGTTGTCGCTCTATTTTACCCATACCTACAACGGGGGGAGGCGGAGATGAGCAGCAAGGATACATCGAGTAAAAAAGCCAGAAAATCAGACTTGCCCATATCCCTGCAGGACGTAGTGGACAGTGTTGAGGATGAGCTTCTGGTAATCGATAGTGATTACAGGATTCAGTTCACCAATTCAGCAGTTAAGCGCAGATTGAAGAAGGGAGCTAAGCGGCCTATCGGCCGGCTCTGCTACGAAGTGCTGCAGCAAAGAGAAACACCGTGCAGTGCACCGCTATGGGACTGTCCCCTCAGGGAAGTGCTGCGAAGCGGCGGCGTTTCAACAACTGTCCATCCTATCCGCAACCTCGGAGCCGACCAGTACCTTAAGGTCACCATGTATCCTCTGCGGGATAGCCATGGCAACATCAATGCAGCAGTCGAGCTGAGGAGAGACGTCACTGCGGAGAGGGACCTGGAGACCCAGATCCTGCGGCGTCATCACCAGCTATTTGCATTGAGTCGGATCTCAAGCGCGGTGAGCGGGCTACATGATCTGGATGCCATTTTAAGGATCGCCCTGGACAGCGTGCTGGAGGTCATTAACGGTGCCATTGGGGGAATTCTGCTCGTGGATGAAGAGACGCGAACACTATCCTACCGTATACACCGCGGCGTGTCGGCTAAATATGCCGAGGAGATGCGGATGTCTGTGGGCGAGGGGATAGCGGGAAGAGTGGCCCAAACCGGTGAACCCATACTATTGGAAGATATCTCCAAGGACCCACGCACTGTGCGCCATGACCTGGTAAGCGCACAGGGTATCAGAGGGGTCGTAAGCATTCCTCTGAAGGTAAAGGATAAAGTTGTAGGTGTGATGAATGTTGCCAGCACTGAGGCCGGCCGGTTTGGCTCAGACGATGTTTCCCTGCTCAATTCGATTGGTGACTACCTCGGCACCACAATTGAGCAAACAAGACTATACCAACGACTGGCGAGGGCAGGAGAAAGATACCAGGCCCTGCTTCAGCATGCTCTGGCGACGCAAGAGGATGAACGAAAAAGAATCGCCCGAGAATTGCATGACGAGACCAGTCAGGCGCTCACCAGCCTGACCCTGAGCCTGCAGGCCATTATAGGAATGGCGCAATTGAAAGGTATTGAGGACACTGAGCTTCTGGATATGCTTAAAAAGACGCAGTCCCAGGCGGTTTATGCCGGCAACGAGATAGTAAAGCTGATGAAGGAACTGCGCCCCACTTTACTGGATGAGCTTGGTATGTATGCTGCAATCCACCGCTATGCCAAGGATATCCTTCAACCCCAGGGCATCAATGTATCGGCGGAATTCAGAGGCACAGATAAGCGTCTCCCAATGGAGGTCGAAGTAACGCTTTTTCGCATCGCCCAGGGGGCAATAGGCAATATCCTGGAGCACTCACAGGCGAAGAATGCCGCCATCACTGTTGAGTGCGATGCCAACGAATGCAGGCTGCGAATCGAGGACGACGGTAAAGGCTTTGATGTCCGCAAGTTGACGCAGGTGGAATCCGGCGGTCGGGGCGCAGGTGTATTCACCATGAAGGAGAGAGTAAGACTGGTGGGTGGCGATTGTAAAATTGAGTCCCAGCCAGGCCGAGGAACCAAGGTTAACGTGAATGTCCCGTTATCAAGGGATTTGTCACATGAAGAAGATCAAGGTACTAATAGCTGATGATCACACCCTGGTAAGAGATGGCATCCGTGCCCTGCTGGCGCTAGCCGCGGATATAGAAGTTGTCGGCGAGGCAGCAACAGGAAAAGAAGCCCTGGAACAAGTAAAGG
>CAZYLE010000132.1:4936-5215 GCA_964648675.1 uncultured Dehalococcoidales bacterium | reverse complement strand
AACTAGAAGGTTCTATTGGAAGGGGCGCAGGGGACCCTGTTGGACATCGACTTCGGCACTTACCCCTATGTTACCTCCACCTCCACCACAGTGGGGGGGGCATGCCCCGGGCTGGGGTTGAGCCCGGTGCACATAAGAAGCATTATCGGTGTGTTCAAGGCTTATATTACCAGGGTGGGCAGTGGCCCCATGCCCACCGAGCTCTTGGACGAGACTGGGGAGCTGATTCGGGAGCGGGCCCACGAGTATGGCACTACCACCGGCCGGCCCCGCCGCTGT
>CAZYLE010000132.1:0-4926 GCA_964648675.1 uncultured Dehalococcoidales bacterium | reverse complement strand
GTTTGACGCTGTGGTTGGCCGCCTCAGCGTCCGCATCAACGGCTTCTCCAGCTTCGCCCTCACCCGCCTCGATGTCCTTGATACTCTACCCTCCATCAAGATATGCGCCGGCTACAAACTCGAAGGCAAGACCTTGCAAAGCCCGCCCTCGAATGCAGGGCTTCTGGCAAAGTGCCAGCCGATTTATGAGGAGCTTCCCGGCTGGCAAAGAGACATAAGCGGCCTTCGCCGGTTCAGGGAATTGCCGCGAGAGGCCCGCGCCTATGTGAGGAGGCTGGAGGAACTTCTTGCCTGCTCGGCGTGCATCATCTCCGTTGGCCCGCGTCGGGAGCAGACCATCATCATGAGAGCGATTATGTAAATGAGGAAAGCTAAGAGAAAAGGTTGATATGAAGTTGGGGAAGTATGAAATGCGGGAACTGGTAGAGTATCTCAGGGAGAACCCGCAGTTCATGGATCGGATTTTGACCTTTTACAATGGCTTTGATCTGCCGGGCCTCATGGAGTTCTTTGAGAAGCTGGATTTGAGCGCTCCACTCCCACCCCAGCCACTCAGGCATAAGAACTACATCGAAAATCAGGCGGAGATAGATAGACTGGTCAGAGAGCCAAACGCCTACCCGGAAAAGGTGGAGAATAGAGACTATCTCCAGGATGAGTATATAAAGGCTCTCTACTCAAAGTCGGTGGAGACCTACGATCTCATTTGGGGCGGTGAATGGGCATACGAGGCAAGGAAAGAGACCATAGGCCTTCTTGAAGCCAAGCCTGGGGAGAGAATCCTGGAGGTTGCGGTGGGAACGGGTAACAATCTTGCATACTATCCTGATGAGTGCGAAATAGCAGGGATCGACTATTGCGAGGCTATGCTTGGGAAGGCGATAGACAGGTCGAAGGGACTTGGCAAAGACAGGATTGCCTTAGAGCTTATGGATGCTACTAATATGACGTTCCAAGACAACAGTTTCGATAAAGTCCTCTCCTTCTACTTCCTGAGCAGCTGCCGGGATCCGGAGCGGGCATTGCAGGAGATAAGGAGAGTATGCCGGCCAGGGGGACTGTTGGCCATATTCGATGCCATCAAATCGGACATAGCTGAAGTGGCGGTGATACAGTATCTCTTCAGGCCGGTGGCTAGGGTATTGGGCCCCATATACCTGGAGGTCTGTCCCCCCCGTCTGCTGCCCTGGGATTCCTTCCTCGCCTTGTTTCCGCTGCTTGAGAAATCAGGCTTCGCCGTGGAAAAGGCGAAGGCCACCGACCCCTACCGAACGATAAATATCATCCAGTGCACCAACAAGAAATAGGATGCGCTTCCAGCGCTACGCCGATAGAGCGGGATAGCTAAGATGGCGCTCTGGAGCTCCAGGTCCCGCCGCCTTCCTTACCGACCTCGCTCCACCCCCTCTCCCGGAGGAAGACGCGAATGAAGCGGTGAAGGTAGCTGGGGTAATAGGGGTAGTTTATTCTCAGTGCCTCCATTATCGCCGGATGGTTACTCTCCTTCAGTTTCTCCAATAGGTAATCGACAGTGACGCTATCTCCCCCCACCATCCCCTCAAACCAATGGACCAGCGCCCTTTCGCTCTCTTCGTATTGTGAAATATGATCAAGGATCTGCTGCTGACCTGATATGGGTTGGGAATGCCCCTCCCCTAGGTAGTCCATCCTCTCCTCTTCCACCAGGCTCTTGATCCTGGCTATGCTCTGGAGCAACGCCTCGATGCTGCCTTCCAGACCGTTGGGGTTCACATACCATAACAGGTCTCCGGTAAAGATCGCCTTCTCACCAGCCATGTAGATAGATAGGGAGTCCGGCGAGTGCCCCGGCGTTGACAGGAGGTATACCCCGCCTAGCTTCCAGCCGCTGAAGGTGACGCCGCTGAAAGCCAATTCCCTCACATCCCTCAGCCACTCGGCCTGCTCCAGCCCCATGTCGACAAGAGAGATGTTAGAACGCTCCATGAAGCGCTCCATGTCCCCTTTTGCCGTCTCCGGAATGAGGTAATGCACTTCGGGAAATTTCCCCTGCAATTCGTTCACAATGGTGCCATTTCCCGAGTGATCCAGGTGCCAGTGGGTGTTTAGCAGATAAACGCTATCGGCCTTTGGAAACCGGGACACAGCTTTTAGCAGCTCGGCGCGATGAAGGCTGCCCACCCCAGAATCCACCACGTAGAGGGTGCGCCCTTCCAGCACCAGGTAGGAATTGGAACACCAGGTGTTCTCCGTCTCAAACCATTTTACATTTGGCGTCTGGATACCAGGGACAAACTCTATTTTCGAACTTGGTGCCATTTTGGGCAAATCCTTATTGCGAGCGGCTCATCGCTACCATTTCTGAGAGGCTTAGCTCGAATTACACCGGTATCGGTAGGTCGACCTTATAGCTCTTAAGAGCGGCAACGATCTGCGCCGCCACTTTGGCATCGGGCTCGGTGAGGGGCAGGCGGGGCTTGCCCACCGGGAAGCCCACATGGTTCACGGCGTATTTGATGGGGATGGGGTTGGAGACAATGAAGAGGGCGTTAATCAGGGGGAGCAAACGGTGATGAATCGCCGCCGCCTCGCTCATCTTGCCGCTGACCAGTTTATCAATCATTTCCCGTATCTGGTTGCCTACAAGATGTGAGGCCACGCTGATTACGCCATAGCCCCCCATGGCCATGATAGGGAAGGTATCACTGTCGTTGCCGCTATAGACCAGAAAATCCTTACCCGTGCCATCGATGATTTTGGCGACCTGGTCCAGGTTGCCGCTGGCCTCCTTTATTCCGACGATGTTATCGATCTGGCTCAGCCGGATCACGACATCGGGGGCCAGGTTGGTCACCGTTCGGCTGGGCACATTGTATAGGATGCAGGGTAGGCTGGTGCTCCTGGCGATGGCCTTGAAGTGCTCGAATAGCCCCTCTTGAGTTGGCTTATTATAATAGGGTACCACCTGGAGCGAGGCATCGACCCGGATCTGCTCTGCCTCCATGGTGAGCTCGATGGCTTCCTTGGTGCAGTTGCTGCCGGTACCGCCGACCACCGTGCCTTTGTTGCCTACCGCTGACTTCACCTCAGCGATCAGCCGCACGTGTTCCTCGACGCTGAGCGTGGCCGATTCCCCGGTGGTGCCAGCGACGACCACGCCATCGCTTCCAGACTCGAGCAAAGCCAAAGCGAGCCTTTTTGCCTGCTTGTAGTCAACATTTCCCTCGGAATCGAAGGGAGTTACCATAGCGGTGAGCAATCTACCAAGTTTAGCCATTATATCCATCCCCTTTCAACCATTGCCTCTGCGATTTGAACAGCGTTAAGGGCTGCCCCTTTCCTCACATTATCAGCCACCACCCACATGACCAAGCCCCGCTCATGGGAGGCATCGCGGCGGATGCGCCCCACGAAAACATCATCTGAGCCCGCGGCAGACCAAGGCATGGGATAAAGGCTAATATTGGGGTCATCGAGCACCTTGAAGCAGGGTGCCTCGGAGAGGATGCGCCGAGCCATCTCGGGAGGCATTGGTTCGCTGAACTCAACGTGAATCGCCTCACTGTGGCCAACAAGAACGGGGACCCGCACACAGGTGGCTGAGATGGCTACATCTTCAGCGTGCATGATCTTCTTGGTTTCCTCCACCATCTTCCACTCTTCCTTGGTGTAGCCGTTGTCGAGGAAGAGGTCGATCTCAGGAAGCAAATTGAAGGCAATCTGATGGGGATAGACGTGGGGCACTACGCTACGCCCCTCAAGCACCATTTTCGACTGCTCAGTCAATGCCTCCATAGCAGCGGAGCCAGTGCCTGATACTGACTGATATGTATCGACGATGATCCGCTTGATAGGATTGACCTTATGCAAGGGGTAGAGGGCAACCACCATCTGAATGGTGGAGCAATTGGGGTTAGCGATGATCCCCTTGTGCCACTCTATGTCCTGAACATTGACCTCAGGAACTACCAACGGCACCTCAGCGTCCATCCTAAAGGCGGCGCTATTATCGATAACCACAGCACCGGCGCGGGCCGCTATCGGTGAGAAGTTTTTACTGATCTCAGCGCCGGCGGAGAAGAGCGCGATCTCCACCCCTGCAAAGGAGTTAGCGGTGGTCTCCTCAACCTCCACCTCCTCATTTCTCACCCGGAGCTTTCTACCTGCAGAGCGGTCCGAGGCATAGAGGCGGATTGAGCGCATCGGGAAACCCCGCTGTTCCAGAACCTTGATGAACTCCTGCCCCACCAGTCCGGTGGCACCGACAATGCCAACGTGGAAACCCTTCATCGGTATCTCCTATAAGCCCAATAGCCTTTCTAGGCCGTAGACGAGCCCTTTAACCCCAACCACATGTTTTATTGCCATGACCACACCAGGCATGAAGGACTCACGACTGATAGAGTCATGGCGGATGGTGAGCGTCTGACCCAGTGCCCCCATGATCACCTCTTGATGGGCCAGCAGCCCGGGAAGGCGCACACTATGGATCGCGACCCCTTCCAACCGCCCGCCTCTAGTGCTGGTCAGGTTCTCCTTCTCTGGCGCACGGTAGTTGAAAGGCTTGCCCCGCGCCTCCACCATGGCTTTAGCTGTTGCCAGAGCAGTTCCCGATGGGGCATCGGCCTTGCCTTCGTGATGCATCTCTATCACCTCGGCGTAGTCGAAGTATCTAGCCGCTAGCTTTGCCAAATGGATCATAAGAATCGCTCCCAGGGAGAAGTTTGGCGCCACTACAGCGCCAACATCGGCCTGGCGACACAACGAATCGATTTCGGCAACATCCTCCGGCGAGAGACCTGTTGTCCCGATTACGAGGTTCACACCTTGATTGGCGGCAAGGCGCAGTGCGGTCATGGAGGCACTGGCTATGGTGAAGTCGACCATAACATCGGGACGCGAGGTTGAGAGGATCTCGCCTAGATTGGAAGACAGAGGGATATCGCC
>CAZYLE010000131.1:542-5245 GCA_964648675.1 uncultured Dehalococcoidales bacterium | reverse complement strand
AGCTCCTCCGACATATCGGAGTCCGATGAATCGGACCTCCCTCAAGGGGAGGGAGAACTTTTACCCAGCTGGCCCAATGAATTGGGCAACTACATTTTTAAACGGCCTCGAGGTGGATGGATATGATAAATCCTTACGGCATCCATGGCGACAAATAGGGGTATAAAGCTCAGAAGTAGGCCCTGAAAGAAATTGGCCAATCCTGCCACACTCCGCTAAGAGAGGCTTTGACTTAAAGCTGCTATAGAGGTTACCTTATCCCCTTCATCCAGTTTCATGAGGCTAGCCCCTTTTCTGATTCTGCCCTGAATCGGGACGCTATCCATCCTCAAGCGGATGATGACCCCCTTGGCGGAGAGGATTATCAGCTCCTCGGAGGACGGGTCGACAACGTGCGCTGCGGCAACACCCCCGGACTTTGGGCTGATGCTGATGCTTTTTATCCCCATACCGCCGCGGGACTGGGAGCGGTACCGCGTCAATAGAGTACATTTGCCGTAGCCATTTGCGGTGACGGTGAGCAGGTGGGCGTCGGGGGCAGTAATGTCCATCGCCACCACATGATCGCCGTCGGTGAGATGGATAGCCCGCACCCCACCGCTGGAGCGGGAGGCGGCTCTGAGAGCGTCAACACTGAACCTGATCGCCTGTCCTCTTTCGGTAACTATAATGACATCGTCATCTGAGCCAGCTATGCTGACAGCCACCAGCTCATCGTCTTTTCTGAGTTTGTTGGCGATGAGCCCGTTGCTTCTTACCGAGGAGAACTTATCAAGAGTGGTTTTCTTAATCTGTCCTGAACGGGTGGCCATCACTACGAAGCTATCTGGCACAAAGCTCGATATGGGCAGAATCTCGGTCACCTGCTCTCTCTCGTCCAGTGACAGCAATTTGACCAGCGGTGTTCCCTTGGCAATGCGGGAGGTGTCCTCCGGTATCTTGTAGCATTTGAGGGAGAATACCCTTCCGCGGTCGGTGAAAAAGAGCAGGGTGTCGTGGGTGTCGGCGGTGAGGAGACGGTGCACGCCCTCTGTATCTCGGGTACCGGTCACCCCTCTGCCTCCCCGCGTCTGAATCCTGTAGGTTTCAATGGGCATTCGCTTGATATATCCTCTATTGGTCAGGGTGAGCAATACCTGGCGATGGGCGACGAGGTCAGCTTCTCTGAACTCCGTGGGCTCCTCCTCGATTATCTGCGTCCGCCGCTGGTCGCCATATTTTTCCTTTAGCTCGCTGACATCCTGTCTGATCAGAAAGAGAACCTTCCTTGGGTTGGCTAACAGGTCCTCAAGGTAGGCGATGGTCTTCAGGACCTCGGTATACTCCTCGGTGACCTTCTTACGCTCCAGGGCAGCGAGGCGCCTTAGCTGCATATCCAGGATGGCTTGCGCTTGCGCCTGGGTCAAATTAAAGGAGCTCATTAGATTGTTCCGCGCCGAATCTGCGCTCTGGGAGCGGCGAATGGTGTCAATAACGAGGTCCAGATTATCGAGGGCGATCTTGAGGCCTTCCAGGATGTGAGCCCTTTCCTTGGCACGGCGGAGCTCAAATTTGGAGCGGCGGACGATTATATCCTCACGGAATTTAATATACCGCTGGAGCACTGTTTTCAGGCTGAGCACCCTGGGCTGCCCGTCGACCAGGGCCAGCATGTTGACGAAGAAAGCTGACTGCATAGCTGTATGCCGATAAAGGTTATTTAGCACATGTTCCGGTTGGGCCTCTCGTCTCAGTTCGATGACAATGCGCATTCCGTGCCTGTCCGATTCGTCGCGCAGCTCGGTGATCCCCTCGACCCCCTTTTTCTTGGCCAGCTCGGAAATCCTCTCTACCAGGGCTGCCTTGTTTATCTGGTAAGGAAGCTCAGTGACCACGATGTGACGGCGTCCCTTGGACGTTTCCTCGATATCAGCCTTGGCCCTGACCACTATCCGGCCTCTGCCGGTGGCATAGGCGCTACTGATGCCTTCCCGACCGAGAATGATGCCGGCAGTGGGGAAATCCGGTCCGCGAACGAATTCGGTGAGCTCCTCCGGTGCGGCCTCGGGGTTATCGATAAGGTAGCAAATTGCATCGGCGATCTCACTGAGGTTGTGTGGCGGGATATTGGTCGCCATGCCCACGGCAATCCCTGCGGCACCATTAAGCAGCAGATTGGGGAGCTTGGCCGGCAGAATGATGGGCTCCTTGAGGGAGTCGTCGAAGTTTGGGGCAAAGTCTACCGTCTCCTTGTCGATGTCCACCAGCATCTCCTGGGCGATCCGGGAAAGGCGAGCCTCGGTATAGCGCATCGCCGCCGGAGGGTCATTGTCTATGCTGCCAAAATTACCCTGCCCATCGATGAGGGGATAACGCATGGAGAAGTTCTGAGCCATTCTTACCATAGCCTCATAGACCGGGTTGTCGCCATGGGGGTGGTATTTACCGAGCACTTCGCCAACGATGCGGGCACTCTTCTTGTAGGCGGTGTTGTACCGCAATCCCAGTTCCTCCATGGCATAGAGGATCCTTCGTTGTACCGGCTTCAACCCGTCGCGGACATCGGGCAGGGCGCGAGAGACGATAACGCTCATCGCGTAGTCTAAATATGAGCCTTTCATCTCTTCTTCGATTTCGACTGGCTTAACGATTCCGATGTCCATCAGGGCCTCCAATGCCCGTGTGTTTATACGGGTTTTCTTAGGGTAAGAATAGCATGCTTTGCCCAGCTAGTCAAAGTGGCAAAGGTTTTTACACACACCCGCTGTGGTGCTTGTTACCGGGAAACGCCCGCTGTAACCTTTGCGTAGGGGCGTTCAGTAGGGACACGTAGTAGGGTGGGTGAAGCCCTTCAGGGTAAGGGCGAAACCCACCCTACATTATTGTACTCATTAATTAGGGTAGGTTGGAGCATCTGCTCCAACCTTGCCCAGAGCGGGTGCTCTGGGCTACCCATATTGAAATTTCGTCCCCTCCCTCTTGAAGGTGAGGGTTAGGGAGGAAGTGATTTCATTCTGGCCCAATGAATTGGGCAACTACATTTTTTATCGCCACAGAGAGGCGACGCTTCATCGATACCCCGATTGTCATTGTTTCGCTGCTAATGAAGGGAGGGTCTTCGGTTAACATTAAAACGAGTACGGGGTTCACAACGGTGAGGGTATGCTACCGCAGGTGGTTCTTTAGTCTTTACCGGAGATTTCGATATCGGGTAGGGTATCCTTGTCCACATCGTTCTCATCAACAACATTGGCTAAAGGGGTGCTTTCTTCAGGTAAGGTCTCTGCTTCTTCTGACCACTCCAGGTGATAACTTCCGTCGTCAACCCCATCCTCGTCGTCCAGCTCGTATTTTAATATGCTGTCCTTAATATATGCTCGGAAGCCACTATAATCCTGGGCTGGGAAGGAGGGAAGTCCTGCCTGGCTGGGATGCTGGAATACCTCCTTGATAATCACCTTTACTTCACTATCTGCTGATCTGGCGATTGCTGCTGTATATTCGTTGCCTCCCTCTATCAGTTTGGCGAGGCGGACCCCGATTTTAGGCTGAAGCTGCCCAACATATTCCCCTGTCTTGTTCTCTACCATAAGACCTTGCCCCTTTGGTCTCAGGTAGACCTGGTCGCCCGCGGCGATCTTAGCCAGCACATCCTCTGAGGCCAGTTTCTCAAGCTTGGTCACCGCTGCCTTCCCCGACTCTTCGAAGAAGATCTTGGGGGAAGCTGTATGGTTACCTCCTCCCGGCACCGGTTGTGCCTCCTTCAGCAGGGATAATCGACGAAGGTTTTTCTTGGCGATGCTGTTGTTTTGCTCAATTTCCAGGGCTCGGCTGTAGGATTCCGTTGCCTCATCATACCGGCCCAGCTCAGTCAGAGCCTTGCCCAGTCGGTTATAGGCATTTATATCATTTGGGAAAAGATCAATGATGCTATTATTGGCGGCAACCGCTTCTTCCCACCGACCTTGCATTGCCAGTTCGATGGCCTCTCTCATACGCTGCCGTCTTAGCTTAGATTCGCTTATCGAATAACTTGTCAAGCTGTCTCTCCTGTTTCGGGGTATTTTAATGCTCTCTGGCCATTTGTCAAGGGGGAAAGGGAAGAACTGGCTGAGGTGGTCACCTCTATAGCTTCTGAAACCTCAATATCATCTCGGAGCGGCCAACGTAGTGAACCTTTTGAAAGGCAAGGCTTTGCCCTTCGACAAGCTCTATCAGGCTGCTTTTTGAGTATCGGGTGATGTGTTCCTCGGCATAGCCACCAGGGGCAAAAAAGTCGTACAATCGCTCAATTAGTCTCCACCAGATGGTGCCATAATCCGGCGTTCCCAGGATAAGCCTGCCACCCTTTTGAAGCACCCGGGACATCTCTAAGAAGGGTTGCTTCCCTCCGGGAATATGCTCGATAACCTCCGAGCAGACTACGCAGTCAAATACATTGTCTTTAAAGGGCAGGGCGTGAATGGAGGCATTGACCAATGGTTTACCGTACCGCCGGATGTACCGGAGCCTGTTCATCTTGACATCAAGCCCGATGCCGTTCTCCAAGGCAGCCAGAATCCTGCTTGAGCCGCAGCCTATGTCCAGCGTGGACTTTGCTCCCCTCGCCAGGTCATTGATAATCTTGAAGCGGCGCCTTTGCCAGTATCGCTGCAGCGGTACACGGCTATCGAAAGCCCGGTAATCATAATCTGCCGAGAGGATTGAATTTCTCAGGCTCCACA
>CAZYLE010000131.1:0-532 GCA_964648675.1 uncultured Dehalococcoidales bacterium | reverse complement strand
CTTCAACAACTTCACATGGGAATCGCCGCTTTTTCGGGGCAAATACCGGAAGGGTATCTCCTCGATTCTCCAACCCTGAGCATAGCTCTTAATGAGAATCTCCTCGAGTATATTGAAGTCTGAACTGGTAAGCTCCAGGTTTTTCAAAACGGATGAGCGGTACAAGCGAAAACCACTGGAGATGTCTTTCACCGGGAGGGAGAGCCCTGCCGTAAAAAGCTTGTTGAGTATCCTGCTGAGGAGCTTCCTCACCAGTGGCATCTCGGCAGAGCCGCCTGAAATGTAGCGCGAGGCCACTACGACCTCAGCCCTGGTACACGCCTTCCACATTTGAGGGATAAACGTCGGGCTATGCGACAGGTCGGCATCCAGGGTCAGGATGTAGTCCCCATGAGCAGTATCGAATCCCTCTTTTAGCGCTCCTCCATAACCCTTCTCGGTTTGCACAATCACTTTTGTGTTGAGCAGTTTTGCCATTTCTCTTGTTTTGTCCACCGAGCCGCCGTCAACCACGATGACTTCGTACTCAGAG
>CAZYLE010000130.1:0-5265 GCA_964648675.1 uncultured Dehalococcoidales bacterium | reverse complement strand
AGGCAGGCTTCGAGAACGGTGGGATGGGTTGTTGTGGGATATGGCTCAAAGGAAACAATGTTTGGCTTGATGAGAAGGTTCTTGATGTGTTTTAGGCTGTTTTCAATCTCCAGTTCCTCGAAAGCGTACCTCACAAACTCTTTTCTGTCGTTGGTCCTCTGAATGCAAATGTTCATGGCGCGTACCTGTTGCTGTTGGAAGTTCCGCTATAGAGCGATGTTTCCACATACCTTTATGGGATTACTTCTTCAAGTTTCCTCACTCGGTTCGGAACAAGAATCGCGGGACGGGTTATGGTCACAATATCAACTCACTGCCTGGGGAAGTCACCGCTTCATAATATCGAGGATTTTCTCCGCGGCAACCTGGGCAGCTATGGCGCATACTCTGAGGCAACCTTCATCACCGTGGCCACCGGCGTCAAGAAAAGCCTGATAGTCCTCTTTGTTTGTCATATCAAAGGACCTGCCATAGATGCTGCGTTGAATATCCTTGCATAAGCTGCTTGTCAGCCTGTGCTCAAATCCTAGCTGGCTATTTAGTTCCTCTCGAAACCTACCACATATGTTTATGGCATGTTTCATTGATGCTCGATAGGTCGGTGTATCCTCCATGGTTTCTCTACCGATCACCAGCCCCAGTGCCATGAGCGCGCCAATGAGTGCACCACAGGTCTCTCCTTGATAGCTGACTCCACCGCCGAAGACAGTGGCTGCCTTAAATGATTCCTCATTGCCAATGCCGAATTCTTCCTGGAGGCTTAATATAACGGCCTGTGAGCAGCCACTGAACTTGTCGTATTCGTGCGCTTTTCTTCTTACCCTCTCTATCTGTTCCTTGTCTGGCAACGTTTTATAACTCCCTAAAAATGGTGATTAAATCTTCACTGGTCTAATGGCCATGATCAAGCTGATAAAATTGATTGTCATTCTGAGGAGCGAAGCGACGAAGAATCTGAAGGAAATCAACCCAGGGTCTTACTCTTGCGGAAGTATACATATTCTTTACCGAAGCCTGCCCTGAGCGCCATGAGATTCTTCCCCTTCACTCTGCTCAGGGTCAGAATGACATAGTATCACAGATATTATATTTTCATATCACAACTAAAGAGGGTATTCCATTCCCCTATTTTAGGACTGGAGATTTTTACTTTGCCCCATATCCCCAGCTTGTCGCCTTTTATAATTAAGACCCCCTTTAGCCCTGCGATGTCCTGGGCGAACTCTATCCCTTTGGGGATATCGCCTGCTTCCTGAATCAGATTGCCGATAGCGGTAGCTGCGGCGTCAGCCAGTGCAGCAGAAGGGGAAAGCACGATAACAGCATCGGCGCTGCCATAACTCAGAGAATGCCCCACCGTTCCAGAGGAGGTGCAAATCCCCAGCGGTGTTTCCTCAGGCTCGACCTCCAGGGCGATCTTACCCGTAAACGGGGAGTTGCCGGCGTAAACCCCCACCAGTCTGTTCGTAAGAATCCTCATGAAAATGTCACCGCCGTTTTCCACGATTACCTCAGGTGACGCTTTCATCAGCTCCCTGCCTACCCTCTCGGCGATCGCCCCGGCCACCGCGGCCATAGGACCGACTCCTACTCTTTGTGCTGCCTCTGCCATCTCCATCACCATTTCTGGAGCATCTTTAGCTACGCAGAGTGGCTCTAAGGTGGTGAGGAAAATGGGGTGCTCGCAAATATACTTCTCTAGCGACGAACGGTATCTCAAGGTTGCACTTAGAGCTTGTTTTTCCAGGTTCCTTCGTGCCCTGAGGTATAGGTCAGTTTCCTTTACCGTCACCTTGAAAGAAACCAGGCCCTCATCCTTGACCCAGTGGCGGTAGGTTCTGGGTTGATACACTAGAGGTGAACCTCCATCGCTCTCGGGGGGCAAGCCAGCACGCAAAGTTCGCAGGCGGTGCACTTGTCCTCGTGGAAGTTCACCATCCTTGTCTTGTGGTCGAGGGCAAGGGCGCCAGTGGGACAGACAACCACACATGCCCCACAATGGGTGCACCTAGCATCGTTGCGCATGATATTCTGACCCAGAGACTGAATCCTTACCCCCACGTCGGTCAGATACTGGATTCCCCTATCGTAGTCTTTCCGGGCGCCGGAGAGTTCCAGGATCAGAAGCCCCTCCTCCTTCGGTGTTACTGAGGCCTTGAGGATATTAAGCACCAGGTTGTAGTCCTTTACCAGCTTGTAGATTATCGGCTGCTCCACCAGACGAGGTGGGAAATGTAATACTATTCTCTTAGAGATTGCCATCACTACCTTCCTTCTATTCTGCCGTAGCCTATTATTTTCATTTTCCCAGCGGCCGCCAGTAAGTGCTGCACAATAGACCCTTAGCCTCCAGCAGCCGGTGGGAAGAGTTGCACTACATCTCCTTCCCTGAGTTCACTATCGAGGTGATCAGGGAGGTTTCTAAGATCACGTCCATTGACCAGCATTAGATAGTAAGGATTCACCTCCTTCGTTCTTGAGTCAATGAGTGGAGGCTGAAGTTTGTCCCCATATCTATTGGTTAATTCATCTAACACATCTCTAACCTTGGCATTTTGCATCTCTAAGTCTACTTCACGCTGACCTATCGCATTCCTTAGACTAAGGAACACCTGTACTTTAACCCTAACCATGAACCTACCTCGGTTCTATCAAGCATTATTAGCTTATTCAAAGCATTCCAGAACGACTTTGGGGATTCTAGCAGCCTGAGCGGCTACCAGCCCTGGAAAGTAACTGAAGGTGCGAAAAATCTATTCGTTCTCTTGAGCCTCCTCTATCGGACGCTCATTTAGGGGCTTGAAGGTTATCCCCGCCTCAACCCCGGGTAGGGGCGCTACAGGCTCAGTGAGGAGGAACTCCCCCTTCGTAATCCACTCCTTCAGCGTGTTGGCGATCTCCACTGCTCGAGTATAGCTTGAGAGCGATGCGGTTGGCACCTTATTTTTCTGAATCAATATCTTCCCGCTCCTGAGTTCGCCATAGCTTACCTCTCCCAGGATTTCCGAGCCTCTTCCGGGGTAAGCCTCGCTATAGTCCATGATCGGGGCATAGATTTCCTCGTCTTTCACCATGGTGTAGCGCAAAATCTCCTCAGAGAGGATGGGTATAGGGACACCGATGCCGACGGTCAAGGTGGCGCCATAGCCCAGCATGCTGGTTCCCACCAGCCACCGTGGGCTCATCTGCTTCAGATCGCCGATTACTGCCAGGGTTGCCGCCCCTCTCCTCGGCACCCCGTTGTCGGAGCGTAACACATTGGGGTTATGCTGTGTACCATGCCATGAGACGTAGCCAATGCCACCCCCCAGGAAGATCTTCGTCCCGATGCCAATGGTCATATAGTACGGGTCATTGAACAGCGGTGAGAGCTGCCCCGCTGTACAGTAGTTGGCGTTGCCTAAGTTTGGCTTAAGCACCCCCATATAGGTGTAAATAGTGCTATCCGATAGATTAACCGCCACATTATAGTTCTGGTATGCGTTTCTGATGTTAAACAGCACTGCCTCATTCATGTCTTTCAGGTTTATCCAGGTTTGCAGCCTTCGCCTCGGGTAGCAATCAGTGCCGTAGGCGGTTACTTCCAACCTTACATCTCTACCTGTTACCAGTTCCTCGATGACATGCCCGCCGCCATAATTAAACGGACCGGGATGAACCCTGTTTCTCGGATCATCATCAGGGATGGCAGTTGCACCAAGAAATATATCCACTGCGGCTATTCCAGTGTAGACGGGGACGTCGTTGAGGTAGGCTCTTCCGCCACCGATTTTTATCCTCGGCTTGGAGTGTCCTACGTTGAAGAAAGCGCCGGAGCCGCACATAGGGCTGAAGGTGCCGGTGGTTACCACATCTACCTCCTGGGCTGCCTTCGCCACGCCCTTTTTCTCAGCCAGGTCGATGACCTCCTCGGCGGTAACCACCACAGCCTGGCCCTTGCCGATCTTCTCATTGATTTCTGCGATTGTTTTTGTCAATTTCTCCTCCGGAAATTCGGAGTAGGTTGGAGCATCCGTACCAACCATGCCAACAACGAATGCTCTAGCTACCCTATTTTAATAAGCTCCAGTGTCGGGGGCGGTTTTAGAAACTGTGCGATACCCCAAAACCCAATAGGAAGTTTCCTGCGCTATTTGCCAGCAGTCTGATTTTTATCCATGTGCCATGTGTTTCTGTTTAGCGCTTTTACCTTTTTTCTTGGTAGCGCTTCTTGGAGTAGCGGCAACCTTGAGGATTTCCTCAATCTTCTGCAGGCGCTCGGCCAGCTGCTCCTCATTCTTTAACACATGCTCGATAGCTTCCTTGACTGGGTCGGGGAGCTTGCCATGTTCTAAAGTCAATGTTGGCTTCCCCGCTTCCGCAACTCGTCCGGGAACACCCACTACCACAGACTCAGGAGGCACGGACTGCACCACAACTGATCCGGCACCGATTCTGGCTCCGTCGCCGATAGTGATGGCGCCAAGCACTGTCGCTCCCGCTCCAATAACCACATTACTGCCAATAGTTGGGTGGCGTTTCCGCTTCTCGTGCGTTGTTCCCCCTAATACCACTCCCTGATACATTAGTACATCGTCGCCGATCTCCGTTGTCTCCCCGATGACCACGCCCATGCCATGGTCTATAAAGAACCTCCTGCCGATGGTGGCTCCTGGGTGGATCTCGATGCCGGTGGAGAAACGGCTGATATGTGAGATCATGCGACCGATGAGCCGGAGCTTATGCCGCCACAAAAAATGGGCGATACGATGAAGCCATAGTGCGTGTAATCCGGGATAGCAAAACAAGACCTCCATGGTGTTTCTTGCCGCCGGGTCTTTATCAAAAACCGTTCTCAGGTCATCTCTGAATATCCTAAAGGGATTAGCCAACTTCGTTACCCCCAAAAAGCCCGGTGCTCAGGTAGCGCTCGCCGCTATCAGGTATAATCACCACGATAAGCTTGTCTTTATTTTCCGCTCTCTTCGCCATCTCTATCGCTGCCCAGGTCGCCGCCCCTGCCGAGATGCCCGCCAGTATTCCTTCCTCGGTAGCCAACCTGCGCGCCATCATACCTGCATCTTCATCGGCAACCTGAACGATTTCATCGATTAGCCCCATGTCGAGCACCTCTGGAATAAATCCAGCGCCGATGCCCTGGATTTGATGCGCTCCAGCTTTCCCACCGGAGAGAACTGGCGAGCTAGCCGGTTCCACGGCGATGGCTTGGAAAGAGGCCTTTTTCCCCTTGATCGCCCTGGCGATCACGGTGATTGTTACTCATCT
>CAZYLE010000129.1:0-5266 GCA_964648675.1 uncultured Dehalococcoidales bacterium | reverse complement strand
GGTAGCCTAGAGCATCTGCTCTAGGCATGGTTGGAGCGGATGCTCCAACCTACCCTATTGTAGCCTGATAATATATCTACCTTAATTCAAAAGATTTTGAAATGACGTTCATGGTTCGATAGGCTTGTCCTGAGCCTGTCGAAGGGCTCACCACGAATGGTGTCTGGCACTTATCATTGGCAATCTGCTTCGCAGCCGTGAATCGTTAGTGGGCAACCGGTCATCAGTGTTCACTTCTCACCCCACACATTGACCCCGCCGTCCTCTAGCGTATAGCACTGACCTTCATACGCTCTTTTCGACTTATGCCAGGGCATCTTCTCCCATGCCCGCAGTATCCGCCGGTTGGTAATTGTCAAACTCCCTATGTCGACGATTTTCTCAGCGACCTTGCCGATAAACGGGGGTAATTCATAGCACCGGCAATAGAGTCGGGCGAGGAACTCGAAGAGCCGTCTAAATGCCCTCACCTCCTCCGCAGATATGCTTGTTTGCTCAAGGACGGTATCCTCAAAGTAGGAATCGGTGTGCTTGTCGGTCAACAGGCCTTCCTTCTTGCATGTCTGGAACAGCTTTGTCCCGTGATAGGGATAGAAGATGGAAACGTGTATCACCTTAGGGTTCAGTCTGGCATTGAGCTTGACGGTATCCAGAATCTGGGTTTTGGTTTCAAAGGGTAGCCCGACCATGTTATAGCTCAAGGTCTTAATGCCCACCTCATCGCAAAAGGAGAAAGCATCGATGATGCGCCGGGTGCTCACTTGGCGGTCGAGAATCTTACGCCGCATGTGCTCGTTGCCGCTCTCCACGCCGAGGCGAATCAAAGCGCACCCTGCTGACCTGGCCATGCTGGCTATATCGCGGCTCATCAGGTTGGGCTGGCAGTTCATCTCAAATGGCATTTTTATCCGCCTGCTGTACTCCCTGGTGAAGTCTTCAAACCACTTCTTGTTCAGCGGTAAAAGGTCGTCATGAAAAACGTTATATTCGATTTGCGGGAAGTTCCTGGTGACCATCTCTACCTCTTCGATGATGTTCTCCACACTGCGCAACCTGATATACCCATTGCCGCCGTACAGTTGCTTTACGGCGTGATTGCAACAGTAGTTACAGTTATAGGGACAACCACGAGAGGCCATGTAAACGCTCCGCCTCATGAAACCCACATCGAAGCTCTTTTCATAGGGGAAGACCTCTCGGTCAGGGAAAGGCAAGGTATCCAAATCATTGACTAGCGGTCTCAGCGGGTTTCGATAAATCTTGCCATCCTTCTTAATCCAAAGGTTAGCGATGTCGGCAGTGTCTTTTCCGGTACTGAGATTGTCGCAGAACTCCAGAAGGGTATCCTCCCCCTCGCCGAGGCAGATTGCGTCGATGCCCTCCAGTGAGATAACCTCCTTAGGGCTTAATGTGGGGTGTATACCACCGCAAATGGTGAGCGCCTTGGAATGGCTCTTGGTCAGCCTGGCCAGGTGAGCGAGATGGGGAAAGGTGTTCGTCACTATGGAGAACGCTACCACATCGGGATGATTTTTTCTCAGGAAATCGACATATTCTTCCTCACCCACATCACCCAATATATGGAAGAATAGGCATTCATGTCCTCCACGCCTTACATAGGCGATTAGCGAGCCGATGCCAACATGAAATGGTCCCATAACCCGGTAGCTCGGATCGATATAGACGAAGGCTACCCTCATTTGACTCCCGTCATATCTTCTGTCCGTGTAGGATAAATTCAAAGGCAAAGCGGTCGAACAGCCAGGGCATGGCCCTTCCCAGGCGTTCCCACAAGCGAGCGATGGATGAGGGGGTCCCGGCAGGGGCATAAGTAAGCGCTGACGCCTGGAACCGGGATATGCCATCTTTGGCCAGAATGCTTATCACCTGGCGTGTCGAGATGGCATTTTCATAGGGAGAGGGGTATCCCAGTCCTGACGGCATAAGGAAGCTGGGGAGGCGAAGCTGGAAGATAGCATGCTTGTTGGGCTCAGCGATAATTATATGGCCTCCTGGTTTAACCACCCTGGCCATCGCCAGAAGGGGCTCATCGATGGGATGGGAGTGATGAACCGAGCCTTTAGAGAAGACCACATCGAAGGCCCCGGCACGAAAGGGGAGGCGGCGGGCATCGCCACAGACGCAGTGCCTTGCTCCTGCCTCCGCCAAATCCTCAAGAGGCCCGCTGGCAATATCCAGGTTGACGATGAAGGCGCCCTCAACTTCTAAGGGCAGCGATACCAGGCGGTCATTCCCGCTCCCTACATAAAGAAGGCTCTTCCCTTCGACTCCGCCCGCCCTTTGTTGGATAAAGTGGCACAGGTCTCTGGCCCCTTTTTCGGCGTAAGATTCGAAAATCCGTGCCGCCCTGGCATCCTGATACATTACCCGTTTAGCCCAGCTATAGAGGTAGTTCTCCCACATAAAGCGGTCGGTCTCCGGGTCGCTGGGAGCCACCGGTTCTTTTTTCTGCAGCGTCAAAGCCTCAAGCTTCTCCAGATAGGCATCTTTCTGTGGGAGGGTAGCGGCGAGGTGTGCCGGCAGCATCTGAGGTATCCCGTTCTTGACAGAGTAGTGAGCATCGCATGATGGGCAGGCCAGAGCACCTTCGGAGAGAAGCACTAAATCTTCTGAGCCGCACTCGGGGCATGCTAAAAGCTCAAGCAGATTCTTATCCAAACTTACCACCTTTCCTTGGCTAATACAGATTTAGGCTACTGCCTTCAAGCCTGTTCGCGATACTGTTCTAAGGCTTCATCGGGGAAGTCGGCGTTGGTAAATACCCGCTGCACATCGTCGAGCTCCTCCAGTTTATCCAGAAGCCTCAGGGTGTGGAGCGCCGTCTTTTCGTCGAGCATCGTCGTATTATTGGGCACCATCGATATCTCAGCGGAGACCATTGTCAGGTCCTCCTCCTCCAAAGCCTTTCTCAAATTCTCTAGTTCTCCGGGAGAGGTATATATTTCCAACAGGTTATCGACAACCTTGACATCTTCGGCGCCAGCATCGATTGCAAAGAGGGCGAGTTGTTCAGTGTCCGCCGCCTCGACGGTAATCATCCCTTTGGGCTGGAAAATCCAGGCGACACAGCCGCTTTCGCCCAAGCTACCACCGCCCCGTGCGAACACGTTACGTATCTCCGATACGGTGCGATTGCGGTTATCGGTAAGCGCCACCAGTAGTATGGCCACACCTCCGGGGCCATAGCCTTCAAAATTGGCTTCAATCAGATTTGCCCCTTCAGTGCCTCCTGCGCCTTTCTTGATGGCTCGCTCGATGTTCTCCATAGGCATATTGTTATCACGGGCTTTCTGCACTGCCAAGCGAAGCCGAGGATTCATATCGGGGTTGTCACCACCATCGCGGACAGCGAGTGTTAATTCTTTACTATGCTTGGTGAAAATCTGACCGCGCTTGGTGTCCGCCGTCCCTTTCTGGCGCTTAATCTGGGACCACTTGGAATGACCTGACACTTCCTTCCTCCGGCTCGATCTCTGAGCAAATTCTATCACCTTGTTGGGTCAAAATCAAAAGTGGCAACTGCCACAGACAGTCTTAATAATCTCTATTTTGACAGGGGGCTGGGGGAGTATCTCCCATGCTGCAAAGTATGTATCAACACACCTGTGGGCTCGTATGTGGGATTGCAGCAAATCCATCCTCCCCGATGTCTGTTCAAATATGTAGTTGCCCAATTCATTGGGCACAATTTGTTGGGAAAGTGTGCCTGATAAATCAGGCAACTGCTCATATATAGTGTACCGGGTTAGCGACTGCACCCTTTGACAAGCCCAGGGTGAATGATAATGAAAACGGTAGTATATAGGGGTTCACCTTCTGGCTGATACCTAGTGGTGTCCTTCAGAAACACATCGCAGGGTGGTACCCACAAGTCATTATGAGGGAGTGAAGCGACCGAGCAATCTCCAACCCACCGAGATTCTTCGCTGAGCTCAGAATGACAATAAGGCAAGGGAGGGAGTTAGTCGGCTTCATATTGCTTCGCCTTCGACAAGTAGAAATGCACCCTTGACGCAAAGTCGGTTGAGGGGTATATTCGCCTAGATGAACTTTTTAGAGAAGCTGCTGTCCGCTGCTCATACCAACGAAAGTCTTCTTTGCATCGGGCTGGACCCCGACCCGGAGCTGATGCCTGATGTAAGCGTGCTCGAGTTCAACAAGTGTATCATAGACGCCACCAGCGATCTGGTGTGTGCTTACAAACCCAATCTTGGCTTCTATGAAGCTCTGGGGATTGAGGGGCTTAAGGCGCTGGAGAAGACGGTGGCTTATATTCCGAAGACGGTTCCGGTAATTGGAGACGCTAAACGGGGCGATATCGGCAGCACCTCTCGGGCATATGCTAAAGCGCTCTTTGAAGCCTTCGGCTTCGATGCCGCTACCCTGAACCCATATCTGGGATATGATGCTATCGAGCCGTTCATCGAGTACAGGGAAAAGGGAGTTTTCATTCTGTGCCGCACCTCGAATGCAGGGTCAGCCCACTTTCAAGCCCTGCAATTACGCGAGCCTCCGATTCCTTTGTTTGAGATGGTTGCCCGAAGGGCGAAGGAATGGAACACTTATGGGAATGTTGGCTTGGTTGTCGGCGCCACCTATCCAGAGGAACTAAAACGGGTGCGTCAGCTCTGCCCTGAGATGCCTCTGTTGATTCCCGGCGTCGGTGCGCAAAAGGGCGACCTGGCCAGTGCTGTTCGCTATGGTGTTGATGAGAGGGGTGAAAGAGCGATTATTAGTTCCTCCAGGCAGGTAATCTACGCCTCTAGGGGCAAGGATTTCGCTACGGCCGCGAGAGAAGAAGCGCTGAAACTACGTGAGCAGATCAAGCTACACTTGGCAGGGTATCCAAAAAGTTAGCCAAACAGGGTAGCCTAGAGCAGACGCTCCTACCTGCCCATGAACTCTAGATAGGTAAATTGGAGTCTTTGCCGGCTATGGAGATAAAGGTTGGCGATGTAGTGAAGCTTAAGAAGAAGCATCCCTGCGGCAGTGACCAATGGCTGGTGATCAGGGTAGGAATTGACATTGGAATCAAGTGCCGGAAGTGTAACCGGCGCGTTTTTTTGGAGAGAGGGGTCTTCGAACGAAGGGTGAAGGCATTTCTTACTACAGAGAGCACGCCTATAAATAGGGATTAAAGATTAAAAATGCGATTTTGGGTGACTGTTTTAGATTCAGCCCTTATTTTTACGGCACGAAGGCTTACGTATTGCGTCAATAGAAACTGTTACCGAACGGGCATCGT
>CAZYLE010000128.1:0-5292 GCA_964648675.1 uncultured Dehalococcoidales bacterium | reverse complement strand
TTGGCTCCACTGGCTATATCGGGGAGGTATTTACGCTTCTGTTCCTCACTTCCATATAGTAGTACGGGCATTGCTCCCAGCGCATCGGCGGCGTAGGTAACGGCGACGCCGCCGCAAGCCCGACTCAGCTCCTCGACGACCAGGCATAGGGTGAAGAGACCTTCGTTTAGTCCTTCGTATTCCTCCGGTATGAAGATTCTAAACAGGTCGGCATCGGCGAGGTCTTTCATTAATGCCCAGGGAAACTCCTCTTTCTCGTCCAGTTCCGCTCGAACAGGAAGTATCCTTTCCTCGGCAATCCTTCGAGCCAGGCCCTTGATTAGCTCCTGCTGTTCGGTCAAGAAATACTCCAAGTTAGCTCTCCTTTGAATATAATAGACTACATTGTAGCTATTTTGTCGAACTTATCAACCCTCTATCGCTAGTCACATCTCCCGTTGACCTTGTTGGTTTCAGGTAAAGAGAAACAATCTTAATTTATGCTGTCCAGGGGGTAAGCCCAACTCCTGTAGTTGCTCCGACAAGTCGGAGCTTAACTGCCCAATGAATTGGGCAACTATGATAACGGGGTAGCCTAGAGCATCTGCTCTAGGCATGGTTGGAGCGGATGCTCCAACCTACCCCCTATTTCCAAACAGCTTACAGGAGGCGGAATGATTGCCAATGATGTTTTTCCACCCACCCGCCCTGGGATGAATATAATAGGGCACACCTCCATGCCCCTGCCCCCGATTATATCGGGGGACACCACCGTTTAGTGTAATAGCGAGAAAATGTGGCGTTTTTTTAATTCTGGCCTTCACTAGAGCGCCGCTTTTTATCATTCTGAGCCGAAGACTAAAGCTTCAATTCCCTCTCCCTTCAAGGGAGAGGGTGAGGGTGAGGGGGAAGATTAGGGTCAAGCTTATGTGCCCCTCCTTACAACTCCTCCTACAGATAGGGGGGCTCCTGTGTGCGTACCTCTATTTGAATCGCCTGTCCCTTCTTGGAAATCGCTATACTATGTTATAATGCGCTAACTTTGGAAGAAGTCAGGGGTGTGCCGTGATGAGGATTGCAATTATCGGGTTGGGGCTAATTGGCGGCTCAATGGGCTTGGCCCTGAGAAAAAAAGTGGATGTGGAGGTAGTGGGCTTTGCTCGCCGTGGAGAGGCCGCCTCTAGAGCCGTTGAGCTGGGGGCGGTGGACCGCACTGAGGGGGATTTGCTCACCGCAGTGAAGGGTGCCGATGTTGTTATTATGGCTACGCCGGTGGTGGCGATGAAAGACATAATGGCCAAGATAGGGGAAAGCCTCGATGACGGCTGCATCGTCACCGATGTTGCCAGCACCAAGACGAAAGTTATGGATTGGGCGGACGAGTGCTTGCCCTCGGGAGTAAACTTCATCGGAGGACATCCGATGGCGGGGAAGGAGACATCCGGGATCGAGGCTGCCGATGCTGACCTTTTCATCGGCTGCACCTATTGCCTGGTCCCTGGGCGTGGCGCCACTAGAGAGGCGATTGACAGAGTGGAGGGATTGGTACGGCAGATTGGGGCAAAGCCCCTTTTCATCGATGCTTCCGAGCATGACGTGCTGGTCGCTTCCGTCAGCCATCTTCCCATAGTTATTTCCTCAGCCCTTGTGTCGATGACCACGAAAAGCCCCTCATGGGCTAAGATGGCACAGCTTGCCGCCACCGGATATCGCGACCTCACCCGCCTGGCTTCAGGGAGTCCGGAGATGAGTCGCGACATCTGCCTGACCAATAGAGAGCCTATCTTGCACTGGATAGATAAATACATCGACGAACTGGGGAAATTCCGCCAGCTGGTAAGCGAGGGGAGTGATGAACTGGAGGAGGCCTTCCGTCAGGCGAAGGAGGGGAGAAAAGGTTGGCGAGGAATGGTTCATTAGAGAAGGGTTAGTTATGGAGAAGCGGGTAAGGAAGTGCTCCGGCCTGAGGGGCGAAATCGCGCCGCCGGGCGACAAGTCCATCTCCCATCGTGCTGTTATCCTCAACAGCATAGCTTCGGGCAAAGCGAGGATTACCAATTTCTCTTCGGGAGATGATTGCGTTGCCATGGTTTCTTGTCTGAGAGCTTTAGGGGTGGAGATCACCGAGGAATCTGGCTTTCTCACCATCACGGGGTTAGGAAAAGATGGTTTCACTGAGCCCGGTGATGTGCTCAACGCCAGAAATAGCGCCACCACCATGCGCCTTCTGGCGGGGCTGCTGGCGGCTCAGCCTTTTCTTACCATAATCACCGGGGACGAGTCGCTTCGCTCCCGTCCAATGGCTCGCTTAATCCATCCCCTGCGCATGATGGGGGCGGATATTTGGGGCAGAGGATCCGATTCCCTGGCCCCGTTAGCTATCAAGGGAGGACAACTCCGAGGCATTGACTACACCTCGCCGGTGGCGAGCGCCCAGCTAAAGTCGGCGATTCTCATCGCCGGCCTCTTCGCCGAAGGGGGAACCAGTGTTGAAGAGCCGGCAGCCTCTCGTGACCACACCGAGCGCATGCTTGGGGCTATGGGGGCAGACCTCCAGCGGGATGGCCGAAAAATCGCTCTTGCTCCTCCTAGCTCCCTCTCACCTATTGATATTCACATCCCTGGGGACATAAGCTCCGCTGCATTCTGGCTGGTCGCTGCAGCCATTCATCCCAATGCCAATATCAAGGTTATAAATACAGGAATCAACCCGACGAGAACTGGGATCATCGACGTCCTTCTCCAGATGGGGGCAAAGCTCAGGGTAAAGAACGAGCGCACGGCGGGTGGTGAGCCGGTTGCCGACCTGGAAATGGAATCAAGTCAACTGGTAGGAACACAGATTGGGGGATGCCTCATCCCCAGGCTTATCGACGAGATCCCAGTTATCGCTTTGGCTGGCTCTTTTGCCACAGGGACGACCACCATCAGAGACGCTCAGGAACTGAGGGTAAAGGAGAGCGACAGGGTTAGGGCTACAGTGAAAGAGCTATCGAAGTTAGGTGCGGATATAGAGGAGTTACCAGATGGTATGATCGTTCATGGGGGCAGAGAGCTCAAGGGTGGCGATTGCCACAGCCATCGTGACCACCGTTTGGCGATGACTTTGGGCATTGCCGGTCTCGTCGCTCAAGGGGAAACCGTGATCCAAGACGCTGAGGCAGTCGCTGCCTCGTATCCTGGTTTTTGGCAGGACCTGGAGAGGCTAGCCCTATTGTAATTCTGAGTGAGCGAAGCTACAGAAGAATCTAACTGCTTGAAGATTCTTCGCTCAAAAAAAGGTGTAGTATTAAACACAAAAATCCAGAGGAAAGGGGGTAAAAGTTCCCAGCCATGGTATGCTGGGGATTAAATAAGCAGGAAATGACTACAGAGCTTATCCATGTTGGCTTTGGCAATATCATAGCGATAAACAGGGTGGTTGCTATAGCCCCGCCAAACTCAGCCCCCATCAAGCGCATGGTTCATGAGGGAAAGGGCAAGGGGATGCTCATTGACATGACCAACGGCAGAAGGACCAAAGCGGTGCTCATTTTGGACAGCGGCCATTTTGTACAGACGGCGCTATCTCCGGAGACTATTGCTGGCAGATTGACGGCAAGCCGCGGAGTTCAGGGCTAAGAGAAGGCACAGGGCAGCTATTATTGTGGCGATGCCAAGCCTGTACTGGCTGATTTATCGCCAACCTAAGGTTAAAGGCTGCGGCGCTGGCTTTGGTGCCTAGAAAGTGAGATATGGTTTGATGGTAGCGTCTCAACTCCTCGTTGTGCTATCTGGCCCGTCTGGAGTGGGCAAGGACGCTGTGCTCGCCGAGTTGAAGAGGGTAAGGCGACCATTTCACTACGTGGTTACTACAACCACCCGCTCTCGACGGGAGGGGGAGAAAGACGGGGTGGATTATAAATTCGTCTCACGAGAGAGGTTCGAGGAGATGATCGAGAGAGGGGAGCTTCTGGAGTGGGCTGAGGTCTATGGCAACTGGTATGGGGTGCCCAAGCTGGAGGTGAAGCAGGCATTAGAGCGGGGGCTGGATGTCATGGTCAAAGTGGACGTCCAGGGGGCGGCAACAATCAAAGGTATCGTACCTCAAGCACTGCTTATCTTTGTGGCACCTCCATCTACGGAGGAACTGCAGGCACGTCTCAAGCAACGCGAAAGCGAGACGGCCGTCGACCTGAAGCGACGCATCGAGACCGCCGACAAGGAGATGGAGCAATTACCGCTGTTCGACTACATAGTGGTAAATGATAAGGTGGAGCAGGCGGTGGCCAAAATCGATGCCATAATCACTGCGGAGAAGTGCCGGGCAAATCCTAGGGATGTTGTCCGCCTTGCGGGCCGTTTCACGAGCCCACCCTCGCAAAGCGGGGCGGAACACCCCGATTAATCGGGGTTAGAAAAGTTACAGGGAATTATAGGTGTCTTGAAGCAGCAGCGCATCGTCCTCGAGATTGGGGCTTTCGCAGATGACAAGCCCGTTTATATTATGGTCCTTTAAGGCTTTGAGCACTTCCACATAGTTTAGGTCCGACTCCTTGAGATTCAGATGCCTGATCTCGCCCAGTTTGCCATATGCGACCCCAGCAATGTGGATATGCATATGGTCCAGCGCCTGCCTCCCCAACCTTTCCTCCACCTGCTTAAGTAGAGCAACGAATTCCTCATAGGAATTGAAATTACCTGTTCTGGCATGCAAATGAGCGAAATCGATACACGGGGCGACGCCCTCGATTTCAGCACTCAGGTTCAATATCTCCTCCACCGTACCGAATTGGCTCCCCTTCCCGGTGGCCTCTGGCCGGAGTATAACCCGGTTGCCCTCCATTGCCAGTAGTTTCACCATCTCCTCCAGTATTTGCTTCACTGTAGCATACACCGCTAACGGTGGGTCATTGAGGTAGAAGGCGGCGTGGAAAACGACGCCCTCAGCTCCAAAGTGCGAGGCGATGCGAGCGGTTTGAATCAGCCTCTCTTTGCTGGCCATAACCTTCTCTGTGTCAGCCGAGTATAAATTAATGTAGTATGGGGCATGCGCGGTGAGCCTGACTCCCTTGCTCTTTGCGACGTCGCCGACCCGCCGGGCCGTCTCTTCGCTCATCTTCACCCCGCGTACGAACTGTACCTCCATGCAGCCGAGCCCCAGCTCGGCGACCCGCTCGACGCCGGTTTCGGTGGTGGGCGATCTGCAGCTCAGTGGGATGCCGCCAGTGCCGAAAAGGAGTTTTTGGCTCATACCTCCACATTCTAGACGTCGCCAATTATCTGGTCAACATTCGACGTGTCAAGACTCTTTAGAAATGTCCTCTACTTTAA
>CAZYLE010000127.1:0-5401 GCA_964648675.1 uncultured Dehalococcoidales bacterium | reverse complement strand
CCCGGGCGGAGGGTTCTGATATAGCCTTCCCAATCATCGAGCCTTTCCCGCCCATAGACCAGGCTAAGCGCCATAAGGCAGCCAACCACAGCTCCGCACGTTTCTCCCCTGAGGGCAATGCCGGGGAAGACGGTGAGCGCCTTCAGGATGGAGCCATCATCCAGCCCAAACTGCTCCTGCAGTGACAGAAAGCTGGTTTGGGCACAGTTGCCGGATATCTCTAAATATTCCTTGACCTTTTGCTCAAGCTGGCGGTAAATCTCCTCTCTGGAGGCTTGGTCTGTCATAGCCTGTTTCTCTCCTCTCTACTATCCAACGTATTGGGCCTATTCAACGTGGTGACTCTTTCATGCTTATGGTTTATCCAGAATAGACCCGTTGGAAGCAATTACATCCTTGTACCAGTATGCAGAATCCTTGAGAGTGCGCTCCCCGGTGGCATAATCGATATAAATAAGGCCGAATCGGTTCTTGTAGCCAAATGTCCACTCGAAATTATCCATAATGGACCAATGGAAGTAGCCATTGACCATAACGCCATCGTCGGTAGAGCGTTTCAGCTCGCTGATGTATCGGGCCAGAAAGTCGATGCGCTGAGGGTCGTGGACCTTACCGTCACGGTGAATCCAGTCGCAGTTGGCCATGCCGTTTTCAGTTATAACGATGGGCAACTTGTATCGTTCATAGAAGAAACGGGGGCCCCAGTAGAGACTCTCCGGCTTCACCAGCCATTCCATGGTTGTGAGTGGGGGACCGTCGGGGTTCTTCACCGACTCGTCGCTGCCATTGTCCGTGGACTGTATGACCTGTGCCGTGTAGATATTGGCACCATAGAAGTCGAGTGGTTGGCAGATGGTCTTCATATCGCTGTTGGCGACTTCGGGCATCTCGCTTTCGAATATTTTCATACCGTCCTGCGGATATGTGCCGAAAACCATCGGGTCAGCCCACCAGGTGTTGTTCCAGCAATTCTTATTTAAGATAGAGAACATTCGAGAACGCGCCGTTTCGATGTCTCGGGGACTATCTGTGGCCGGCACGCTGATTACGCCCACAAGCACGGCACCGACAGTCGGCTTTGTCTTAGCCCGTGCGCGTATTACCTGCACTGCCTTGCCATGTGCCAGGAGTGAATTGTGGGCAGCCAGAAGAACGTCAGAGAAGCCCAACTGAAGACCTGGAGCATGCATGCCAACCTGATGCCCGACTGCAATGAAAGCCTGTGGCTCATTGATAGGCATCCAGTTAGATACGCGGTCCGAGAGCTTGTCGACTATAACCCCAGCATATTCAGCGAACCAGTCGGAACTATCCCGGTTGAGCCAGCCACCTCGACAGTAAAGGGCGTAAGGATAGTCCCAGTGAAAAAGCGTCACCCAGGGCTGCACGCCATTCTCCAGCAGTTCGTCGATCAGCCGGTCGTAAAAGTCAAGCCCTTTCTGGTTAATCGTCCCCACACCTTCAGGCAGCACGCGCGGCCAGGAAATCCAGAGACGGTAGCCCTTTAGCCCGATTTCGCCCATCAAGCGGACATCCTCCTGGTAACGATGGTAGTGGTCACAGGCTACGTCCCCTGTGTTGCCTTCCCACACCTTGCCGAGTTGCCGGCACATCGTGTCCCATACTGAGAGACCCTTGCCATCCTCGTATGCCGCACCCTCGACCTGGTAGCTGGCGGCCGCCGCCCCCCACACAAAATCCTTTGGAAAACTCATTGTGCTATGCCCCCTTTCCAAGACTATTCACTGGATAGCCCAACGGCAGAAGTAAAATACAAGTCAAAGCCATATAATCGCTCCATCGTCATGAGGTTATCCTCTCGACCGTTATAGATGGCACAACGCCGGCAACGTGGGAGTGATTCGGGAAACACCCTGTTTATGTCCTCTTTCTGTGCGGGATATGCCGCCAGCGATATCACCTCGGCCCAGTAGTAGACACTCTAAATAGCTGGGCTATCCTTGTCAAGCTCCCTCGGTGTTCTAAAATGCCACCGGGTTTGACTCTAGGTACTTACATGGAGTGAACGTATTCCATTTCAAACAATCCCGGCCAGTGTTGAAGGAGGTTTTACCGCGATGTATGATAACGCACGAAGAGCAGCTTGTCATTCAGGCTATAAGTTACAACACTTCGTTGGCTGTTTAATTACGCCTTATCACAGAGATTGCTTGAGCAATCCATCGCTAACAGCCAACACAGAAATGCAGTGAGGTTGAACTAAGGGATATATATTTATGCGGTTGACTATAGGCTTGTTCTCAAGAGCAACCCGGGGGCTGCGCCAAGATGTACTCGGTCGGTTTGAAGCTGGTATATGGGTCATTACCATAATCCGTCTCTTTACCGCTGCTGGTTTCTCTATCTGTATTCCATTTCTTGCACTGTATCTGTATCAGGATCGAGGCGTCCCAATGACTCTGGTTGGGGCGATCATTCTTGTAGCTGGGCTTTGCTCCGCTGGCGGCGAGATGGTAGGTGGGGTACTGTCAGACTGCTTCGGACGCCGACGACTTCTGCTCGGGGCCATAGGAATAAGCGTGCTCCTCTACGCTGGACTCTCGATATTAATCGCCGTTTCAGCGCCGATATGGGCTATCGCAATCACCTACATCGCCGGGCGGTCAGCATTGACGACGACGCAGCCAACCATTTCAGCAATAATCGCCGACCTTTCACCAAAGAACCGCCTCACCGAGGCTTACGGCCTTATGCGAGTTGGCGGGAATGTGGGCTGGGCTGCCGGACCGGCGTTAGGAGGGTATCTGGCGACTTTCCTGTCCTATGCCTGGCTTTTTGGCGTAGCGGCTTTGACGAGCGTCTTTGCTTTCTCGCTTATTCTCATCTTCTTCCGCGAGTCCTTTCACAATGATACTGAACCGGCGGGCTTTCGCAGTATACTCCATGTTGCGACCGATAGAACCTTTCTGATGTTTACCGCATTAAGTATGTTGGTCTTTATGGGCATGGCACACCTTACCAGCACTCTCTCTGTTTTCACTGTAGACCGTATAGGGTTTTCGACGGCGCAATTCGGACTCCTGCTCACCGTCAACGGCTTGATCGTCGTCCTCTTCCAGTATCCTGTAGCCCGTATCATCGACCGGCTGGGGAAATCCAGAAGTCTCATCCTGGGAAGTCTATTTTATGGGCTCGGGTACCTGTCCCTGGGGGGCATCGAAAGCTTCGGCTGGGCCCTTGGGGCGATAGCGGTCATCACTATCGGGGAGATTATCTTTGCGCCGACAACACTCTCGGTGGTGGGCGAGATCTCCCCATATGACTGGCGGGGCCGGTATATGGGGTTCTTCGGATTGAGTCAGACGCTAGGCATATCGCTCGGCCCATTGGTGGGTGGGGTGCTGCTCGATGCCTTCCCCGCCGATCCCTGGTTCATCTGGGGTTCAATCGCCTCTATATCATTTGTGGGCGCGCTGGGGTTCTATTGGTGGGGTGTGGCCCGTCGAGCAAGCAGCACCTGAGTTATTGCCGTAGCCACAGGTATCTCTATCTTACTGGCGAAAATCAGTATCATTCCAGGTCAAAATAATTGCAGCCGATTCTTAACCCAAGCCACCCACTAAATGGCTCGTCCTTTATCTTTTGTTTAACGTAGGCCATCTCGTTGTATAGATATTCAGTGGCGGGATATGCTGTCTCCGGCGGAAAAGCACCTATTAAGTAGTCTTCTTCCTGAACGAAGAAACCTTCGTCAACCCATCTTTTGGTAACCTTTTCGTATCCCTCTTCATTCATTCGTATAATACGCGATGTGTAGTGCCAGGGAATGGCCGGCGGAACAGGGGACGATTCCTCTGTCTCTTTCCTTACTGCCACTCTTAGTCTCCTAACCCATCCCTCACTGACTTGTTTCTGTAAAAGAATACTGATTTCCTTGCAATCAAATCCTTCTTCTCCCAAGACTCTAAGTAAGGTATTCTGCCTCAACAAATCTTTGTCTTGAGCAGCAGCAGATAGCAATCCAATAACGAGTGATTCCATTTCAGATAGTTTATCTATTCTGTCGTAAACTTCCAGCATCCTTTCCAAAAACTCTTCGTTAGCCGATGTTTTTTGGTAGCTATAATATTCTTTAACTTTGTCGAGTACGTTTACTTGTCTCAATTTCTCCAGCGCTTTAGCGACATATAGTTTATCTTCATGAATTCTATCTGCAATCTCCTCTTCACGTAGCGACTGAGCACCATCGCGGAGCAGCTTTAAACACTTGAGCAATGCTGTTTCCCTCATTCTCTCCCATCCTTTGGTCTCGAGCCTCGGCGGAACAATCTATACCAAATGTACAACACTGGGAATCAACGGCAAATTTATATGGTGGTCATTAGCCTAAGCTTTTGACCATTTTCTTTTTGTAGCTCAGGTAATCTTCGATAATCACTCCTTCCAATTTCACGGGGCAAGTGAAGAAAACCCGGCCGATACTCTGTCTGGCTAAAAGCGAGGCCAATTGTTTTAGTTTGGCACTTTCATCCAGCATAATGAGGTTCAAAGTAATGCCTGCTTTACGGTAATATAGCGCCTCTTGAACTACGCCGGCTGCAGCTTTATCAAATCCAACGAATCTGCCATTTTCAGTATTTGGTTCACTGTCAGTAATCAAATAAGCCTGCTTGTCTCCTTGTACAGTGGAAGTCCCCTTCCTAAAAGCGTGAAGAGCCGCCTTAACATCAGTGAAACCCTGAGGAGCACCAACATTGACAATATCATAGTAAGGAATCTCTTCTACCTGGTGAGAGAACAGATAAACCTTCAATATATCTTCAGGTTCCCTTCGTATCAGCTCAGCCAGGGCTAAAGAGGTGTCGATGGCGGCATTAAACTTATCCCCCCTCATGCTGCCCGATTGGTCAATTATAATGCCGGCCACCATCTTGGTCTGATGGATTTCCTCGAAAACCTGGAAATCCTCAGGCTCCAGCCCGATCTTTTTTCCAGTTCTTGGCATTCTTTCCAAAGCGTTAAGCAAGGTCCTTTCAAAGTCAATCCTGGCGTATTCATCCCCCACTTCATAGTTACGGGAGGTAAACGATATGCATGCTCCATAGCCCGTTTGCTCCACGCCGTGGGGACCCAATTGAGGATCACCTAAGTCCTTCAGAATTCTTCTTAAAATCTGGTTGGCCAGCTTTCTAGCCCCTTTGGGAGTGATTTTGATTTTCCCCCCCTCTATCTTTAGCTCACCTCGCTCAATGTACTCTTGTAAGCTGTTCTCCACGTCTTCAGTGGTCAGTTCATGTGGCTGGTACTGCAATTGCCTTACTTTTTGCGTTAGTTCTTGCCATAGCGCATCTGTGGCTATCTTCTCTATGATGTCATCAACGTCTTGATCCTGAAAAACCCCATCCATAACTTGATAAGACAATTGTTCCTCGTATTGTTT
>CAZYLE010000126.1:0-5409 GCA_964648675.1 uncultured Dehalococcoidales bacterium | reverse complement strand
GCCAGCCGATCCATGGTAGACTTCGACGTAGTGTAATGCCGCCATAGCATAGGTTCGTCTCTATCTAGCGGCAAGACGGTGCGCTCCTGCTGCGTAAGCCACACCCTTCCATCCTGATAAAAGTTATCCCTAGCCAGATGCCCATCCAGGGGCTCGCTACGAAGTGTAGGTTCCAAGATACCTTGGGAGATGAAGCATACATTTTTAAGCCTAATGTCTTGCATCTCTTCGGCTTCTCGCTCTACAGCTAGGGTAAGCATGGGCTTAGGGAAAAGAAGCACATCACCGGCATAGGGGAACAGGGAAGTGATTCTGAAGGGTGGCTGCTCCTGAAATTGGGACAGAAGATCAGCCAATACATTCTCCCCCTCCCACATTCTCATACCTGTGGCCAAAGCGCTAAAAAGGGAGTCTGAATGGAAGACCTCGTCTGTAGCCTCAATACCTCTGCCCCTTTCACCAAAGTGGAAAGCCGAGCGAGGCCTAAGTTTGTAGAGCCATATCTCTGCCATGAGTAATCCTTAGGAGGAGAACATCTGGCGCAGCCAGTGCATTGCCTCCTCTTCCTTGATTATCAAATCTCCCAAGGATAATCCCTTGTCGAAGGTCTTTTCCTCCAGATACCGCTTACGGGTGCGAGCGCTCAGTGAAAGTTCTCGGAACACAACCTTGCCACTGCCACGGGAGCCAAGGCCACCGAGGTAGTCATCCTCTAGAAGCTGCATGGCGTCCAGCAGGTGTGGGAAACGGTTTACGTCGGCTTCTTCGTATATGCTATATACCAGCTCCAAGGGGGCGAAGATGGTGCCTGCTGGTACTCGCTCCACCTGGCGGGGTGTAGCAGCCGTAGTGACTCGGTCAAGTGCTGTTTCCCACTTGACCTCGGTGAAGGGGAGTTCCGTCCTGGCCCTGGTCAGCCTTTGCGCGCTGTTCTCATCAAGGGGCACATCGCGTACTATCAGACGGGTTGGTAGCACGGCAAACTGCGCCGGCGTTCCAAATATAGGACATACTTCGCAGTTAGTATAGGCTTCTTCGTCGGGTACTCTGTTTCCCTTTTCGTCAAACTTATAACAGACGTGGATGCGAACCCCACCCATTGACCATTGCTGAGACTTGCTGTAGTGCTTCTCCAATAGGGAGCGCAGTTTTCCCTTCAGCGAGGAGCCAGGGATATAGGGGCGATTGGTGAGAGGGTCGCGCACCACAGAGTTGTCCAGACCACCAATGGCCAAAGCTCTCCTTGCCGCTCTGATGTGGAGGCCGGTTACGGTTTTAATGCTGCCGGTGATGAATATCCTGCCCTTTAGCTGAATTTTCCCTTTGGTTTCTGCCATTACAATCTCCTAAGCCCTGCCGCCGTAGTAGCTGTGATACGCGACAATGGCCTCAAAGAAATTCACCAAGCGTCTGATGGCCTTTTGACGCTTCGTCTCATGCCCCTTTTGCTTTGCTTCCACATCCAAATCGTCTGGTTGCTCTAATACGATGTCAATAACACGGCAAATAACCTCTCGCAGTTCCTCGACAGGGAATACCTCCTGCCCACCAACTATTTCCTTAACCCTCTTTGCCTGATGTGCCAGCTTGGTCTTTAAAAGGAGAAGTTCTCGCTGCGCTTCAGCCGGACTAGAAGGCCAGTTCAACTCGATCTTATGAATGCCACCAAGGATGGGTCGTATTTGGCAAATCGCTAGGTTCATTTCTTTTAGCCTTTTCCCCACGCGCTCGGCGCAGTTCACCAGCACCTCGGCGTCTCCATCGACGATGATCTGGCGAATTTCCTGTGGAGTTATCAGTTCCTTCTGTGGGTGAGATTCGGCCGAAAACCCTTTCGCCTGTGTCATAGTCCCTCCGTGCGGGTGAGCAGTTCCACCCACCGCGCTGCCAGTGCTAGCTGGGGCAACTCCGATGACAGGCGATCGGCATGCACTAGAGCTTCCCTTATCTCTGCTATTTGGGCTTGGGCTGGGCCTTCTACCCGTTCCATCATGCGGGAAAGATGATAGGCTGCGTGCCACATCCAGGGGCCGTAGTGAACCGTTGGTCCATGAAACAGCCGTCCATCGGCATTCATCTTCTGACCATCCAGGTAACTTTGGTGAAGCTCCATTAAAAGATTAAGCAGAGTTCGAGGCGCCTTATTCTTTTCAACCTGCCCATCGATGGCTATTGCATCCTTCAATAGATGATGCCACTCATTCACCTTCTTAAACTGTGACCAGGTGAGCGTCTGGCCCAGGAAGGTGAAGGCGTTCTTCCCCGGCATTCTTTTAGCGCCGCTCTCCAAAGATTCTGCGGCTGCTTCGGCTAGTTGATACAGAGGGAAACGGGGGTCATCAACCGTCGTCCCGCCTGAGATATGCAACCAGGTGTTGTCGCAGGCGAATTCTGAGAAGTCGCGGTGGATATTCAAAGCAAGCTGGGCTATATCACTCCAACTGCTGGTGATAAAAAGGTCATCGCCGCCGGCATAGATGGCGTAGACATTATCTTTTCCGTCACGGTGGTTCAAACTAGCACACAGGCTATTGAGCCAGCCATCGAAGAAAAGATGGAGAAGGAAACTTGTTGAGCAGAGTCTAGATATACTGGTATCTTCGCCAAGCCCGTGTTGGAAAAGCCACCCAAGGTTGTCCACATCCATGCGCAGGACACCAAGGAAAGGCACCCCTTCCGACGCCTGGGCCAAGGTCTTAAAGTCTGCTATCTCCCCAGGTTCCTCCTTCTTGCGTGGGGAGACCTGAGCTAGGAAACGAAAGCCAAGCGCTGGTGGGTTTTTCACGGTATTGAGCGAACTGACTACTCTGGTGTTGAGAAAGTCGGTGGAGTTCAGTCGCAGCAATATCGTTCCTGGGCTGAGCCTATTCAAATCTGCCTGATGAGGTTCATCCAGGAGTCTCACCACAAAGCCCAGACCAAAAAAGAAGAGGTTCTGCCATCCTTGAATCTGTACATTTGGCTGCCTCCCTTCTGTGGGAGCGATAAGAAGGTAGTTGGCATCCGCCAGTTGTTCTCCCAGGTCCTTCAGAGAATGGCATAGGTCGCATTCTCTCGCTTCACTCTCCGCGAACTGGTGGCGCGCCTTCTCAACCCCGCAGACAGCGCAAATGTCGGCAGGTCCCCCCGCGTCTTGTGGTTTAAGGATCTCTTCATAGAATTCCCGTGCTGTCAGGTCGCTAAATTTTCGCTGCTTTTCCCGGCCAAGCCGTTTCTCGACACCGGCCCATGCTTTGGAGAAATGGTTGAAGTCCTGCGGGCATAGTTCTTGAGTTGCAAGAGCCAGGTATAGTTCACCATGGTGGTCCTTCAGTAATGCCTGTGAAAAATCTCTACGTAGTGACGATAATGTCTCACTGCTAATGTGATGGGCCAGAACATAGAATCTTCCCCCACCGACGTAGAGCAAATTGGCAGTATAGAGCCCTAACTGGCGTAGCAGCCACAAGGCTGCCACCTCGGTCAATAGTTCCAGATAAAAGGAGCGCCCGCGAAGCCCTTTGGCTGTTACCTTGGAAGTGTGTGCGTAGACAAACCGTTGTACGCCGCAAATGTCACCGCTTATCAGGGACAGACATGGCTTCTCTTTCGCTGCGTCTGAACTACCCTGGAGCAATAAGTCCACATCAGCCTCAGAAATGCCAGAGCGGTACAGGCTGAGAGCGATGGCGCACGTAGTGCGCAGATGGTCAAATAGCGAGACATCGGGGATATCACCGTTGTGGGCACTGGGGATGCACCAGGTGAACTTACATAGAAGATGGTAAAAAGTATAGATTAGCGAAGGGAAATCTGCTTTATATAGTCCGGTGACCGCTGCTGCTTCTCGGACAAAATCATTCCACAATACAGTATAGGACTTCTCTGGTTGCTTGTCTGTCTCTTGGTTGGGAAAGATAGTATCCCTGTGGAGGTCCAGAGGCTTTAGAGGAAAGTAGTAGGGGCTGGGGCTGGTACCAATCTGTGCGAAGACGGACAGTAGTTGTTTAACGGCAGGGTCGCCTTCCTCTTGCTGCTCCCTTTCTCGGGACGACAGTTGATCTGAAAGCCGAATCAACTTGCTCAAGTAGTCGTCAGGTCGGTGATGTGCTGAGGCCAAGTCGGCGCTTTGGCTCCATGTCTGGCCAAAGTGGTCTAGAATAAACTGGCGGGAAAGAAGGGCATGGGCATGGCCCTTCTCTTCGAGCGGGTGAGAAGTTCGCTGCCTGAACTTACCTATGTCGTGAAGTAAAGCAGCAAGAACTAGGCTCTCTTCTTGGGACATATCATCTCCGCAATGAGCCCGATACTAGGGCCACGGGGCTATCAAATTATCTCAAGCCCTCGATGAGATGTCAACTTGTCCGACATGGGAGCACGATGACAGACTGAGATAACAGTGGTTGTCCGCTGAACACGCCTTGTAAATTAAGATGGGAAGCATGCCTCTTAGACGAAGGCCCTTTCGGGTTAAGAAATAAGTCCCTTTGGGGGGTTGACAAAACAACTGGAATAGTGTATGTTAGAAATATCTAACGTTAGAAATATATAACCTTGGAAGGCAGTATCATGAAAATGAAGATAGTATTTTGGGCTGTTTTAATTACTGCACTGATTTGTACGATTGTGCTTATCTGTATGGAGGCATACTATGTTGCGATTGTTCTCATATTCGGAATATTGATCATAGGTCATCGCGAATTCTGGTCTTTGATTAAAAGTAAGAAGCTGCCACCAGTTGATGAGAGGGTACGAGAAAACGTCGGCAAATCAGTTCGAAACGGGTTTATATTCTTCGCGGTAACATTGGCATATCTGATGCTACTGTTCAGCATAAACCGAAACATTCATCTCGATACAGCACATGTTCTGGGCGGTCTATTGGTATCAGGTGGAACGGTATATTTATTATCTTATCTATTCTATGAACGTTCAGAGCCAAATTTAAGTGAAAGGGGTTTAAGAATGCTAAAGACATTCTTATTATTAATCGGAATATCCCTGGCGGTCTTTATTATTAGCGTCTTCCTACATAACGCACTAAGCGCGTTATTTGATATTGAGGAGCCCGTTATTTTCTTCATCGCTGTCTTCATAGCTCCTCTGGCGTTTGCTGTGGGGCTCGTTGGCAGCTTAGTGGTGTTCATCATAGGACTATTCAGCAGGGCTTCTTGAACAAAGCATGCGAAACATCAGCTGGCTCACGGGCAGCTACCTTAATCTTTGAGACAGCTGTCGTTAAGCATCTTTTACTAGCCAAATATGGTATGAGCTAGATGAGCATGAGAACAAAGATAAAGGAATACCGAGCCAAGCAGAACTTGACGCAGGAACGACTGGCCGCGATGGTAGGTGTGAGACGGGAGACTATTGTCTTTTTAGAACAGGGCAAATACAATCCTTCTCTTAAGCTAGCTCACAATGTAGCTA
>CAZYLE010000125.1:0-5422 GCA_964648675.1 uncultured Dehalococcoidales bacterium | reverse complement strand
GCATAAGAGAGACGCTGATTAAAAAAGGCCACGTTAGCAACCTGGAGTTAATGGGACTCACTCGCGATGGTAGACAGGTACCGGTGGAGGTAAACATCTCTCTGATGACTGATGAGGATGGGCAGAATACCGGGGCTATTGTTGTAATCAGGGACATAACCGAGCGCAAGAGGGCGGACGAGGAGATCCGGCGCCACAGCAAGCGCCTTGAGGTGCTCAATGCCATCAGCGTAGCGGTGAGCCAGAGCCTGGACTTAAGCGAGATGCTGAACAGCGCCCTGGAGAAGGTGCTACAAGTTATTGAGGTAGAGGCAGGTTATATACATCTGTTTGATATGGAGAAGAGGGAGCTGGTTCTTAAAGCGCATCGGGGCGTATCTGAGCAGTATGTTGAGGCCATAGAAAGGATGGAGCTGCGTGAGGAAGCTATTGAACGCTGGCAGACTTACCCCGAGCCTGCATTCAGTGCGAGCAAAATCATAACCGAGGATGCCACTGCAGCAGTAGCCATGGCCGAGGGGGAAGGCAGCTTTGAACTCTTCATTTCAGTGCCTCTATGGTCCAAATCCGGGATGCATGGAGGGCTGACCCTTGTCGGCCGCAAACACCGTCAATTCTCCACAGAGGAGCTGGACCTTCTTAAGGCAATTGGCAATGAGATAGCGGTGGGCATAGAGAACGCCAGGCTACTGGAGAAAATGAGGGAGCTATCGATAACAGATGAGCTGACCGGGCTGAACAATCGGCGCCATTTTTATGAGGTCCTTGAGGCTGAGATGGCGCGCACGCAACGCTACGGACTCTCTTTCTCTATGGCAATGCTCGACCTTGATGAGTTTAAAGAATTCAATGATAAGTATGGTCACACCAATGGCGATGCCGTCCTCAGGTCCATTAGCGAAAGGCTCCAGTCATCATTGAGGAAGAGCGATGTGGCCTTCCGCTACGGCGGTGATGAGTTCGCCATTATCCTGCCGGCAACGGATGCGCCAAAAGCTAAGAAGATTGTTGACCGTATCAGGTCAGATTGGACAGAAGCGCCCAAGATACATAATCTCCTTATAGAAAGCCATCTCGGGTTCAGTGCTGGAATCGCACAATTCCCGGAGAGTGCAGAAACGGCGGACGGCCTGGTATTCCTGGCCGATACCGCCCTCTACCGTTCCAAGAGAGAGGGAGGATACAAATCCACGCTGGTATCTGACCTGGGAACACTCGCATCTGGTGCCATAGATAGGCATACGCTGGACCATGTCTACGCCCTGGCGGCTACCGTGGATGCCAGAGACCCATATACCTACGGTCACTCTAAGAGGGTTGCCGCCATATCGGAACAGATTGGTAAAGCTATAAAGCTATCGCCAGATGAATTGGCACAACTACGCGGTGCTGCCCTGCTACACGATATTGGCAAGGTGGGCGTCCCTGACTCAACCTTAAGTAAGCCTGGCGCACTAACGGAGAAAGAATGGGAGTTGATGAGGAAGCACTCTGCCGAAGGAGCAAGAATAGTAGGTCATGTTAAGGCATTGGCGGCGTTGGTGCCTATGATTAAGCACCACCATGAGTGGTATGATGGCACCGGCTATCCGGACGGACTAAAGGGTGAAAGGATACCCGTGGGCGCCAGGATCATAAGCATTGCTGATGCCTATGACACTATGACTACGCGTCGTCCTTATAGGGAACCCACTTCCCGGGAGCAGGCGCTTGGCGAGCTCAGACGGTGTTGCGGAACGCAGTTTGACCCTATTCTTGTCGGAGTGTTTGGGGAGGCCCTGAGGGGAACGGTATGGCGGGGCCTAGCAAAGAAAAAGTTTCCCTCTTTGAGTAGGAGATAGTACCTAGGAAGGCCTCTCGCCAGAGTCGAGTCTTCGACCCAACCATGGCGGGAGTAGCGTCGCCTCTCCACATCTCTGGGGTAGGTTGGAGCATCCGCTCCAATCAGGCCTAGAGCAGATACTCTAGGCTAACCGGTTTTGGTAAGCGCTCCCATGTGATCGGGGCAACTACAAAGGAAGGGGGGCTGAGAAATGTAGTTGCCCAATTCATTGGGCGCGATTTAGTGGGCGGGTGGGCATATGTCATTATAAGTAAGGGCGGGTTTCAAACCCGCCCCTAGTGTTTGTTTCGCGAGGGATGAGCGCTTTGTCATTGAAGGTGGCTAAATATCGAGGTTTCTTACGTTTTTAGCGTGGGCCTGTATGAAGGCTTTTCTTGGCGGGACATCGCCGCCCATAAGGGTCTCAAAGATTTTATCCGCGTTGACTGCATCGGCCACCGCTACCTGGAGAAGGGTCCTCGTTTCAGGGTTCATGGTGCTGTCCCATAGTTGCTCGGCAGTCATCTCTCCCAGGCCCTTGTAGCGCTGAATCTCCACCTTCCCTTTAGCCTTCTTCGCTAGCGCCTCCCTATCATTCTCCGTGTAGGCCCAGTGCTTCTCCTTGCCGACACTAATGCGGTAAAGGGGTGGCTGGGCGATATATAGATGGCCCTCATTGATAAGCTGCGCCATATGGCGGAAGAAGAAGGTGAGGAGCAAGGTGCGAATATGGGAGCCATCGACGTCAGCGTCGGTCATGATAATGACGCGGTGGTAGCGCAGTTTTGACAGGTCCATCTCGCTGTCGATGCCTGCCCCCAGGGCAGTGATGATGATGCGGATCTCCTCATGGGCCAGCATTTTCTCCGGCGAGGCCTTCTCCACATTGAGTATCTTTCCTTTTAACGGCAGAATGGCTTGGTAACGGCGGTCCCTGCCCTCCTTGGCTGAGCCTCCTGCCGATGGCCCTTCCACCAAGTAGATTTCGGACTTTGATGGGTCCTTCTCAGAACAGTCGGCGAGCTTGCCGGGGAGAGTGCCGCCATCAAGCGATTTCTTGCCGATCACCAGGTCGCGTGCCTTTTTCGCTGCTTCGCGGGCACGCGCTGTGGTAAGGCACTTTTCAATAATCCTTTTGGCCTCTGCGGGATGCTCATCAAGGTATTGGGAGAAGGCCTCTACTACTACCGACTCAACATGGCTCTTGACCTCGGGGTTGCCCAGCTTGCCTTTTGTCTGCCCCTCAAACTGCGGCTCGGCCAGCTTAACGCTGACGATTGATACCAGTCCCTCTCTGGCGTCTTCGCCGATGAGATTGGCATCCTCCTCTTTTAACAGCTTGAACTTACGCGCCGCATCGTTGATGACGCGGGTGAGGGCGGAGCGAAATCCGGTAAGGTGGCTGCCTCCGTCCTGGGTGTTTATACAGTTGGCAAAGCTGAGGGCGGTCTCGGCGAAGCCTTCGTTATATTGGAGGGCAACCTCCACCTCAGTGCCATTCATTTCCTTAGACAGATAAATGGGCTTGTGGAGCACTGGCCGATTCTTGTTGAGATAGCGGGCAAAGCTGGCGATGCCGCCATCAAAGTAGAAAGTTACCTCGCGGTCCGACTTTTTATCTTGAAAGTGTATCTCCAGCCCCTTGGTCAGATAGCACATTTCTCGGAAGCGCTGTGCCAGGGCAGCAAAGTCATAGTTGAGGGTGCCGAATATCTGCTCATCGGCGAGGAAGGTGGTGGTCGTTCCGGTATCCGAGGTCTCGCCCACCTGCTCTACGCCGTTCTGGGCTATGCCGCGGCAGTACTCTTGCGAGTACACCTTGTCGTTTCGCCTGACATCAACCTTGAGCCATGAGGAGAGAGCGTTTACCACTGAGGCACCCACCCCGTGGAGGCCTCCCGAGACCTTGTAACCCCGGCCACCGAACTTGGCTCCGGCGTGGAGTGTAGTCATTACCGCCTCCAGAGCCGAGGTTCTGGTTACTGGATGAATTTCAGTGGGGATTCCTCTTCCATTATCGGCGACCTCCACCTTGCCGTCCTCAAAGATGGTAACGGTCACCCTGTCGCAGTGCCCTGCCAGCGCCTCATCGACGCTGTTATACACTATCTCGTAAACCAGGTGATGAAGCCCTTTTGGCCCGGTACTGCCAATGTACATCCCGGGGCGACGGCGCACTGCCTCAAGTCCACCCAATACCTCAATGTCTTCTGCGGTATAGTTGTTTTCTTCCATCGTTCGTTGTGCCATACGTTACTCGGCGATTATAAAAAGAAGGCTCCGCCAAGGCCATGAATTAGCTATAGCGAAACCAGAAAGTATGATTGCTTAAATATAGGAAGGTACACCATAATATTATACCACATGTGGGCGCTCCTGTGAAGCTGACGACCGGTGATTCAGCTTCCACCGGACAAAGTTGAGGAAAGGCAGAAGCTCAGCTTTTTCCTCCTGGGACAATTGAGAAAACGGGTCAGCCGGGACTGGTTGTGGTTCTTCTTTAAGGGAGGCGACCAGGTCCATAGGTATGCGGTCCAGGCACCGGCACAGGTCAACATAGCGCATGCCGTATACGCTTGCCCACATACCAAGCTTACCGTCCTTAGGTTTCCTCTTGCCTTGCTCCACCTGGTATATAAAACTTGGCGTGACGCCCAGGTTCTTTGCCACGTCCTCCACGCGGGGTATCCGCCCCGTATGTTCATCGCGTTGACTGCCTCTGGCATCTCTAAGCAGGTTGCCAAACTTGGTATGAGTATGTCGCTTGGGCGGAGGTTTCGGTTTCATGAAGGTTAATATTACACCAATTTGTGTAAATAGTCAAGAAAACACTTGACATTTTGCACCAAATGGTGTAATGTACATAGCACAACCCCCACCTGATACGAAGTTCTGGGAATCACCCCCAGACCGCCGCCAGAGGGGTCGCCTTAGGCGACCCCTCAATGTTTCCTTACCAGCGAAGCAAACCCCATTTATTGCCTGGTACCCTCGAGTATCACCTTGGAGCCAGTTCTCAGGTTTTGAATTAGAGCTAATAGGGATATCTTGGTTATCTTGTCCGCGGTGTTATTCCATCGTCCCGATAGATGGCGAAACTGAGTAGCTCCCAGGCCAGCGATGGAGATATAGTCCTTTTCGACGCTGGCTTTGAGGTTTTGTATCCAGCATACAGATGGAGCGAAATGGGTGGAGTCTACTGTGGCTACTGCTGCGTATGATTCGGCCATAAATGTCGTGGTAGAAACGACATCGCCGGTTGCCAGGATTTCACGTACATCGTAATTAGCGCCGGCATCGTCGTTGAATCTTAAGGCTATTGATAGAACGCCGGCGTAGGTCCTCTGGCAAAAGATGGTCATGCGAAAGGCATTAAATTCGGTGGATATATTGATGAAATCGATGGAGGGGGCGGATGCAGTAAGGGTCCTGGATTCTATTAGCTCCCAGGCGCCGCCGCCGGGCTCAATGCCGGGCCCAGTATCGATAACCGCGATGATGATGGCATCGTCAGGATTGGATTCGTCGAGGAAGAGGACGGCGCATGTCCTGGCGGCCTGCATTTCGGAAGGAGGAATGCTACGGGATACAGGAATAGAG
>CAZYLE010000124.1:0-5425 GCA_964648675.1 uncultured Dehalococcoidales bacterium | reverse complement strand
TAGAGAAAGTTTGCCACCACCGCTTTTTCGATAAGAGAGATCCTTTTACTTGGTATGCCTTCATCGTCACAGGGGCGGCTGGCAGGGCGGTAGTCGATGGTGGCATCGTCCCATAATGAAAACCTGCTGTCGAAGAGCTGCTTGCCTTGTCGGCCCGCCAGGGGGGACGCGCCCTCTACTACCATCTTACCATTGAAGGCGACCGCCAGGGGGGCGAACAGGGCACTTCGGACTCCCTTGGGGGTTAGAATCACCGGCAATCGCCCTGTGCGTACCGAGGCAGTACGCTTTGCTAGCTCAAGCTGCTGAATGACGCTGTCTGCTAGGGGCTCAATTTCTCGAAACGGGCGACAGGAGCTATCCATCTCACCGACGAAGAGCATATCCGTATCGTGGATCAGAGCCCCTTCGATGCCTATGGCAAAGGCACTCTTGTGGTAGCTTGTCTGCCCACCTCTGGAGTTCAACACGTCTACCATGCTTACGCTCTTGGTAACGCCAGCCTCGCAAACCAGCTCCGGAGTATGAGTTCGCACCTTGGCGATCAATGAATCGCCGAGCTCGATCATGTCCTCAATTTTTACCCTCTCTATTTCGGGGTCATAGACCTCGATTTGGCGATAGTCTTCCTTACAGGGCAACACAAATTTTGCCGACGCGCCAAATTCGGCGGTCTCCACCGCCATATCCACCAGCGCTTGGGGCTCATCAAGCCTTGTTGTAGAGGAGAAGCCTATCTTGCCATCTTTAATAATGCGCAGCGAGACCGACACACTCTCCTTGGTTTCCAGCATCTTCAGGCGGTTGGCTTCAAAGGCTACCGGGGTCTCCTTTGTTGTGACCAGGAAGACCTCCGCCTCCTCAGCAACCTTTTTCGCCCGGGCCAGGATATCTTCCAACTACTTCCCTCCCACCACGCATTGGCGAATCCTTATATGGGGGCTGCCATTGGATACGGGGAGAGGTGATTGGGCGCCCTTGCCGCAACCACCCCCCTGATTCATGGCCAGGTCATCGCCGATGGCATCGATATTCTCCAGTGTATTAAATATATTGCCAGTGAGCATTACCGGGCGGACAAGCTCGGCAATCTTGCCGTTTCTTATCATGTAGGCCTCACCGGCGGAGAAGGTAAACATCTCCATACTGGTCATTCCACCGTACCAGTTCTTGGCGTATACCCCTTCCTTTATGTCGCTTATCATCTCGTCGAAGGAGATATTCTGTGGCTCGATGAAGGTATTGGTCATGCGCACAATAGGGGGGTAGCGATAGTTAATGGATCGGGCATTTCCCGTGGGTTTTTCGCCCATTTTCTCAGCAGTTTCCCTCGAGTGTAATCGACCGGCAAGGATGCCATCTCTGATAAGATAGGTTCTGGTTGCTGGCACGCCTTCATCATCATATTTGTAGCTGCCCCTAAGCTCAGGGACGGCAGCGCCATCAACGATATTGAGATGCTGACCACCGAATCTTCGACCCAGTACCATGATGTCTTTCATGCGCTCGTTTTCGTAAACGAAATCCGATTCAGAGAGGTGGCCGAAGGCCTCATGAGCGAAAACTCCAGCGAGGATAGGGTCAAGTACCACGGTGTATTCCCCTCCCTTGACCTGGGGTGCCGACAGCATGGCAACGGCGCGCTGGGCAGCCCCTTTCACCTCCTGATGAAGTCCTTCCATGAAGCCAAAGTCGTTGCTGGAGCCAAGGCTAAGCGATATCTGCTGGACATCGCCATCCTGTCGCGCGATAACCATGATGCGAAGTGCGAGGTCTACCCTTGTCTGTTCAATGTAGCTGCCTTCGGAATTAGCGAAGATGACCTTCCTGGAGCCGTCCCCATAGCTAATCACAGAACTCTGAATCTTTGGAGTGGACCAAATGAGCTCATTGTATTCATCGAGGAGGCTTTTCTTCTCAGCCAACGATATTGCTCTTGGGTCCTTTTTTACGGTTGCCATCACCGTATCAACCACCGGCGTCACCGGGGCAAGCTTGCTCTCTTCCTTTCCCACCAACCTCGCTTGCTTCACCGCTAACTCCGCTTTTCCCCGAAGTTCGTTGATTTTGTTGAAACTGATGAAGCCCCACCCACCGTTCACCAGTGCCCGCGCATTACCGCCTAGGCTGGTACTGCGGCCGATATCCTCCAGCTCCCGGCCCCGGTATTGAATACGGCTGGTCTCCCCTTCCTCAATACGAACTTCAATATAGTCGGCGTCTTGACCCTTTAGGGCGCTGTTTATTTGGTCTCTCATTCTGCCTTGCATCGATCTCTTCCAGATAATCTAACTCCAGCTTACAGGAGGGATAGATGTATGTCAATTCTGGGTCTGCGTGCCAGGACGGAATAGTTATCTCAGATGGTAACCACGTAGGGAGTAAAAAAGGGACGGCTATCTTCGGCGTGCTGGGAGAGCACATGTGGATGTCTTGTAGCTGGGCGCTGTGCTACAATAAACTGTCATGTCTACAGCGAAGCGCTGGATGTGGGGTGGGTAATGGAAGGTCTAAGCCTACTTATCGATTTGGTCATCATTCTGATAGCGGCACTGGTGGGAGGTGTGATTGCCCGTGGCCTCAAGCTGCCGGTAATCCTTGGCTATCTTGCTGGCGGCATCGTAGTCGGCCCTCATGCCTTTCGCCTGGTTAGCGACATAGGGCGGATCGAGACTCTTGCCACCATCGGGGTGGTACTCCTCATGTTTACCATTGGCATGGAGTTGTCATTGAAAACGCTCAAGCAGATGGGCAAGGTTGCCGTCCTGGGGGGGATAGCTCAAGTCTTGGCCACAGTGGCACTGGGGTTGGGGGTAGGCACATTGTTTCACTGGCCGCTACAGGAGGCGATCTTCTTCGGCTTTGTCATTGCCATGTCCAGCACAATGATAATACTCAAAATCCTCATGGAACGGGGCGAGATTGACAGCGCCCATGGTCGTGTCATGCTCGGCATTAGCCTGGTGCAGGATCTGGCTGCAGTGCCGATGATGGTTGTCATACCTGTCTTAGGGGAGTCGGGAGCAGGCTTGCTTCCAGCGCTGGGCTTGGCAGCCTTAAAAGCTGTGATTTTCTTGGGAGCGATGCTGGTTCTGGGAATCTGGGTACTCCCATGGATTATGAGGCGGGTGGCTGGGGTGCGCTCCAGGGAGCTTTTCCTGCTCGCGGTTTTCGGCCTGGGGCTGGGTGTAGCCTTTGCCACCTACAATTTTGGCCTGTCGATAGCCCTCGGCGCCTTCGTGGCCGGCCTTTTAATAAGCGAGTCTGAGTATGTCTATCAGGCCCTTGCCGATGTCATACCCCTGCGTGACATATTTGCCACACTGTTTTTCGCTTCCCTGGGCATGCTCATCGATCCTCGCTTCTTACTGGGTAATATCGGCATGGTTATCATAATAGTGATTGCCATCGTTGTGGGCAAGTTTATTATATGCGTTCTCGTCCCGTGGCTGTTTGGCTATAGCGTCAAAACTATGCTCTTTACCGGCGCCGGGCTGTTCCAGATCGGGGAGTTCAGCTTTGTACTGGCCGCTGCCGCTTTGGGCGTGGGGGTTATTACCACAGATCTCTATGACTTGATATTGACCTACGCAGTCATTAGTATACTATTAACACCTTTCGCCTTTAGCTTGACCTCGGTGGCCTATGCTAGGTTCAGCCAGGGGAAGAGAGTCGCCAGGTTCCTGGCCAGTCGTACCGATCCGGCTTTCAGTAGTAGGAGCCTTGAGCTGAGAAGCCACGTGGTAATCTGCGGGTGTGGTCGTGTAGGGCGGGACCTGGGGACTATCTTGATGCGAAGGGGATTTTCATATCTGGTGATCGATATAGACCCTTATGTCATCAGTACCCGGCGTGCCAGTGGTGTGCCCCACATCTATGGGGATGCGAGCAACCCGGAGATACTCTCTCGGGCTTCTCTGGACAAGGCAAAGGTCTTGGTGATTACCTTCTACGACCCGATAGCAACGGAGATGACGGTGAGGAACGCGCTGCGCATCAATCCCAAGCTGGACATAGTGGCTCGGGTTCATCTCGATAGTGAAGCTGAGACTCTTCGCAAGCTGGGTGTTGCTGAACTGGTGCACCCTGAATTTGAGGCCGGTCTGGAGATTATCCGCCACACCTTGCATCGCTTTGGCATAGTCGGCACAGAAATCCAACTGATTGTGAACACACTCAGGGAAGAGTCAATGAAACAAAAAGGAGGCTGATTTGGTTCGCTTCATTCTTATACGGCATGGACAAACAGGGTGGAACAGGGAAGCGAGGTTTAGAGGGCGGATAGACATTGACCTGGATGAGACGGGGATGAGACAGGCACAGGCTGTAGCGGACAGACTTACCTGGTGTGATGCGTCTGTTATCTATTCCAGCCCGTTGAAGCGGGCGATGGCCACAGCAGAGCCTATTGGCCAGCGCCTCGGCCTCCAGATAGTGCCACTGGAGGGGATTAATGACATGGACTTTGGGAGCTGGGAAGGCCGTTCCATCGATGAGGTAAAAGAGCAGGATAAGGAGCTTTTCGACATGTGGCGGTATAGCCCGGAAAAGCTTAGAATTCCCGGAGGTGAGACACTCGACGATGTGCGACAGAGGGTGGCTGCCACTGTAGGTGACCTTGCCGCAAAGCACGACAATGATACCGTGCTGTTGGTAACTCATAGGGTAGTATGCAAAGTGCTGCTTTGCTATCTGTTGGGCCTGGGAAATTCCCATTTCTGGCAGATAGCACAGGATACTACTGCCGTTAGCCGTTTCCAGGTGGCAGGAGAGAGGAGCACAGTTACGTTAATCAATGATACCTGCCATCTGAGGGGTCTATGAATATCGATGAAATCGTTCGTTTGTTGGGGCAGGAATATGGCATTCCCCAGTGGCGACCACACGCTGACCCCCTTTCCGAACTTATCCAGGCGATCCTCTCCCAGAATACCTCGGATGTGAATTCAGGTCGGGCCTTTCAAAGCCTTAAATCGACCTTCGACACTTGGGAGATGGTGGCAACGGCGAGCGCCGATGATATCGCTGAGGCGATCAAGAGCGGTGGGCTAAACCGAGTTAAGGCGGAGCGAATAAAGAGGATACTGGAGCGGATTTTACAGAGTAGAGGCTCCCTGGATTTGGAGTTCTTGAGGGAGCTTTCCATCCCCGAGGCCAAGGCGTGGCTTAAAGGGTTGCCTGGAGTGGGGCCAAAGACAGCGGGGTGTGTACTCCTTTTCGCCCTGGGAAGGGCGGTGCTTCCGGTGGACACCCATGTTTACCGAGTTTCCCGGCGTCTGGGGCTAATCAACTCCAGGGTATCGCCAGTGCAGGCACATGAGCTGCTGGAGGAGATTGTCCCACCTAAGGCCATATACCAATTTCATATTAATATGCTGGCACATGGAAGGAGCATATGCCGGGCACGGCGCCCCCTGTGCCGTAG
>CAZYLE010000123.1:1959-5479 GCA_964648675.1 uncultured Dehalococcoidales bacterium | reverse complement strand
AAGCTACCGTCTCTGTCGATGTGGCCAACGTCGGTAACTACGACGCAAGCCATAGCGTTCTTCTTGAGCTGAACGGAGACGCCAAAGCCAACCATGAAGTGAGCCTCGCTCCAGGTCAGATACAACAGGTGGAGTTTACCCTCACCGACAACGAACGCGGCTACCACATCGTGGTAATCGAGGACCTGACCGGCGATTTCACCCACTCCCTGTGGATTAACTGGTGGCTCATCATTGGCATCGGCGCTGCCCTGGTTATCATCATACTTCTAGCCGTCTTCGGCATCAGGTGGTACCTGAGGGCGCGCGTGGACTAGCGTCATGCCAACCACATCCAGCACCCCATCCGGTCGGGTACGACCTCGGCGACCACTCACTATCGCCAGTGCGACGTCACGCAGACCGCGCCCGCAGGTCGCGGCAGGGACCGCTACCTACACCAACGCCCACTCCAACAGCCACGCCAGGACCACCCTACACACCAGAGGCAACACCAACGCCAACCCAAACGCCTACTGGCACACCAACGCCTGTATCGACAGCTACGCCGACTGCTCCAGGCTTCACTGGCGGCGAGGGCACTGTACCGCCAATAGGGGGCAGGCTGACAACAGAGGGTGGCAGGGTCATCCTTAAATTCCAGGAAGGGGCATTCACTGGCAATGCTACAGTGACTATTGAGCCGATCCCATGTGGTATATTTGGCAAACCCCCTCAAGGATTCCGTATGGGCGATAGCTGCTTCCACATAACAGCAATGGTCGATGGCGAATTGGTAACTGACCTCCGGGCTAATGTTACTATCTACGTCAAGTACTCTGCCGCCGATAAGGCTGCCGCCGACGGCAACCCTCCGCGTTTGACATTGGCATATTATGATAAGACGGCCGATCAGTGGCAGATTCAGCCCACGGAGGTTTATGTAACGGCAGGAACCATTTATACCACTACAAACCACCTGGGCGACTGGTCTGTGCTCGCTAGAGTGGTATCTGGTGGTCTGGCATGGTGGCACTACTTGCTGTTAGTAGGAGTGGGAGCTCTCGTTGTAGTGCTGTCTCATACCCCCAGGAAACAACCATCTGAGACAAATCCCCTGGATGAAACCGAGCCCGAAGAGGTTCCTGCGCCTGACAAGACTTGATAGCCTTTCCTAGAATCCGAGCCAATCCTTTAGGTGCATACTCAGATGGCAGTGAATTAGACAGCGGTCTGCGCGCTTACCCGATGAAATCCAACTCCAAAGCTGGTTCGCCTGATGTTTTTATAACAGCGACATCAAATATCTGTTTAAAATCCACAACGACGCCTGTATCTACCCTCTCTCTGTTGCCCGGTTATGCATCCTATAGTGCCCATTTCTTTTTTATGTACCATTTACGACATCGTTCATTCAGCACCATTCTGCTATAATGGCATAAATAATCAGGATCAGGTGGCTCACGGCATAGATGCACCATATGAAGAAAACATGGTATCGTCACTAGTGTGCTTCATTTTCCCCTTGGAATAGCCTTTCACCTAGCACGTTTACAGTGTTTCAACCACCTTTAACAGAAAGGGGAGCTATGACAGAACTACACGACAGACTACGCACCTTGGTAGATTACTGGATAGACCATAACCAGGAGCACGCGGATGAAATGCGCCAATGGGCAGATAAGGCTGCCCCTTTGGGGCCACAAGTGGCTGAAGCGCTACAAATGGCCGCGACCAACCTGACTGAAGCCACCGCCTGCCTCAAGAGGGCGAAAGACGCCCTGCATTAGGTAGCTCATCAGTCGGAATCATCCGTGAGTGCTATTGATTTAGGAGGCAGAAAATGTGTCTTGGGAAGGTGTATCAATCTGAAGAGAGCGATGAGCCACTCTTGGAAAATATTGCCCATCTGAGGCTGGAGGGCGATCAGGTAGAGTTGGAGACCCTGTTTGGAGAAAAAAAGGCTTTCCAAGGGAGGTTGCGCGAGATAGACTTCGTAAGGTCAAGGATCATTGTGCAGTCATGAACCTATGCGCCGGCGAGCCGGCTATGCAATGAACGGAAGTAACTGAGTTGCGTATTGTACGCTTTGCTGTCCACAATAGGGTTAAATATGGCGCGGTAGACGAGAATACCGTACATGGCCTTTGCGGCAGCCCCGTCACCGACTTTAAGGGCCGCAGTAGCTCTTTTGCACTTGATGGGAGTGTCTACAAGCTCCACGAGGTGAGGTTACTTGCCCCCTGTTCATCTTCCAAAGTAGTGTGCTTGGGGTTAAATTACCACAGCCATATTGAGGAGACCAGACTGCCCGTTCCTGGCCTGCCGCTCATCTTCCTGAAACCACCCACCGCAGTCATCGGTCCCGATGATAAGATTGTCCTCCCTCGCGATTCCAAGCGTGTGGATTATGAAGGCGAGCTGGGTGTGGTAATTGGCAAGAAGGCAAAAGATGTTCCCGAGGAAAAGGCAAAGGAATACATACTGGGCTATACTTGTTTCAATAATGTCTCTGAACGCTTTGCTCAGAGAGAAGATGGGCAGTGGACAAGGGCCAAAGGTTATGACACTTTCGCGCCAATAGGCCCATGGGTCGAGACGGATATTGACCCAGATGACCTGAAACTCGAGACGTACCTCAATGGTGACCTGCGGCAGTCTGCTCGCACCAGCGACCTCATTTTTGGAATATCAAATCTGGTCAAATTCATCTCAGTGGTGATGACGCCACTGCCAGGCGATATAATAGCCACAGGCACCCCTTCCGGCATAGGCCCCATGAATGCGGGGGATATAGTCGAAGTCAAAATAGAGAAGATCGGCACTCTGAGAAACTTCGTTGTCAGGCAGAAGTGATGGGCCCATCTTTCCCCCGAGCCTATATGCAAGAAGTCTTCCATCTCATGGGGACTAGGGAGTATAAAAGAAGCTCCCCTCCGGCGCGGGTGTCGAGTTGTTCCTCAGGCTGTGAAGCGGGTATACATACATCTCAGGCCGACTGGGTATGAATTCAAAACTGCCGTGTTCCACAGCTATTGCCAGGCATTCCGAGCAAAACGAGGTAACATTCTGGATAAGCGGATGAGGAATCTAGTCAAGATTGTTCCCAACGCTCAAAATGACGATGACTGTCATCTCGTTTGCAATAATGGGGGACATGAGGAGGAGGCAATGTGTCGCTAATGCATTGGACAAGCGCAAAACTTGCATTCTCCTACCTACAATAGTAGAATATTCCCATAATATTTATGTGAATTTCTATGCGGAGGGTTGGGATGGACAAAGGTACTTGGACGGTAAAAACAGGGCTTGCCCAGATGCTAAAAGGTGGCGTCATCATGGATGTGGTCACTCCAGAGCATGCAAAGATCGCTGAGGATGCCGGAGCCTGCGCAGTAATGGCTCTAGAGCGAGTACCTGCGGATATAAGGGCGGCGGGAGGGGTTGCCCGCATGGCAGATCCCAATGTTATTCTGGCCATTATGGAAGCGGTCTCCATCCCGGTGATGGCCAAATGCCGCATTGGACACTTCGTCGAAGC
>CAZYLE010000123.1:0-1949 GCA_964648675.1 uncultured Dehalococcoidales bacterium | reverse complement strand
CATCATATCTGGAAGCACGACTTCAAGGTTCCCTTCGTCTGCGGCTGTCGCAGCCTGGGCGAGGCACTAAGGAGGATAGGTGAGGGCGCGGCGATGATCAGGACCAAAGGAGAAGCAGGCACGGGTAATATCGTAGAGGCGGTAAGGCATATGAGGACGGTCATGGACGAGGTCCGCAAAATTGGGAGCATGACCATTGATGAGCTAGTTGCTGAGTCTAAAAACCTGGGCGCACCTCTAGAGTTGGTGATGGATATACACAAGACGGGAAGATTGCCTGTGGTAAATTTTGCTGCCGGTGGGGTTGCTACTCCAGCAGATGCAGCACTGATGATGCAACTGGGAGCTGAAGGGGTCTTTGTAGGTTCGGGAATCTTCAAGTCCAGTGACCCAGAGGCAAGAGCCAAAGCTATTGTTAAAACTACCACCCATTATCGCAACCCGGAGGTCATCGCCGAGGTTTCCAAGGGCCTTGGGGCGGCTATGCCTGGGCTTGACATCAAGGCCATCCCCACAGATGAGCTTTTAGCTCCCAGAGGTTGGTAGGATGCAGAAGATAGGTGTTATGGCACTACAAGGTGCCTTTGCAGAACACCTTGCTGTCTTAAGCCATCTTCAGGTAGAGGCTCTCCCTGTTCGTTTGCCGCAAGAGATTGTAGGCCTGGATGGGCTAATAATACCAGGTGGGGAGAGTACTACCATGGTCAGCTTAATGAAGGAATATGATTTGATGGCGCCAATTAGAGAGCTAGCACTTGACGGCTTTCCCATAATGGGCACCTGCGCTGGCATGGTCCTATTGGCTGAACATGTTTCAGGCATGAATACAGAGACCCTTGGGACTATGGATATAAGTGTGAAGCGCAACGCTTTTGGCCGTCAGGTGGATAGCTTTGAGGCTAACCTCGAGATACCAGCCATCGGTGAGCTACCCTTTCACGCTGTGTTCATTCGAGCGCCGCATATTGAGCAGGCTGGTGACGGAGTGGAGATACTGGCCAAGCTGCCCAATGGTGTTGGGGTGGCAGCAAGGCAAGGGAAAATGGTGGCTTTAGCCTTCCATCCCGAATTGACCAGCGACCTTAGGCTTCATGCCTACTTCATGAGCATCGTCCGCGGTGAGAGGTGAACGCCAGGATATGATTCGAACCCTTTATCCTATCGATCTGCTACCGCTGTTCTTCTCTTCTGGACGAATACCTCTCAACCAGGCTATTACCTGTGATAGCCTTAGTAAAAGAAGCCCCACATCGCCAGAGGTTCTCCTCGAGCATTGGCTCCCCCTGAGGATGAGACGGTTTACCTGGGTCTGTCTTGAGCGAGGTCGTATTCTGAGTCTGGTCTCCATTAGGGGCTGTTACGGTTCCGCCGCCTGGCACGTAGATTATCTTCAAGTTGATCGGGAGCGCTGCCTCGCCCTCCTGGATAAGGCAATCACCACCGCCGCCAAGCAAGGTATAAGAAAGCTTTTTCTTAGCCTCCCCTCAGATAGCCCGCTTATCGACGAGGCAAGGCGTTGCGGCTTTACCTTCTATAAAACCGCTTACCTCTACCGCTATAATGGAAAAGGAGCACAAAGGGCCCCCATAGCATCAGCCCAGTACCGCATCCGCTCCATACCCAAAAATGTGGATAATAGGCTATTTGACTTGTATAGCGCCGCTGTCCCAGCCCCGGTACGAATCGCCGAAGGTATGACCCTGAAGGAGTGGCAGGAGACAAGGGAGCAGGCGTCTTGGCCAGGCAAGCACCGGGAATTCGTCTTAGGTGAAGAGAATCATCTGGCGGCTTGGTTACGAGTCGAGACTACTAGAGGGGTCGGCTGCTTTAACATTATATACCATCAATTGGACGATGATAGGCTTGAATGGCTAGTAAACTACGCCCTCATATACCTCGATGGCAAATCCCCCATCTTTTGTATCGCCTTCCCTTTTCAAGAGAGCGTA
>CAZYLE010000122.1:4097-5495 GCA_964648675.1 uncultured Dehalococcoidales bacterium | reverse complement strand
GGCGCCAGGTTGTGGCCCTGGAGGTCGAGGGTTCGAATCCCTCCGCTCACCCTTCTTACAGCTTCGGTAAGGATTCCTCCACTCCACACGGCAACCAGAGTGAAAATGCGCCCGTAGCTCAGCGGACAAGAGCATCGGTCTTCGGAACCGAGGGTCGTGGGTTCGAATCCCACCGGGCGCGCACCTGGGACTCACGATTTGCCGACATTTTGCCGACATTTTTCACCTCATCCCTCTCCACCAATTCCTCGAAACTCTTCGCAGCCTCTTCCTGGAGCCCAAGGAGCACATGGCTGTAGATGTCCAGGGTGGTAGCGATCGTCGAGTGTCCCAGACGTTCCTGTAATATCTTCGGATGCACCACAGCCTCCAGCATCAGTGTGGCATGGGTATGCCGAAGGTCATGCAAACGGATATAACGCAACCTTGCTATGCGTATGATCTTGCCCATGGCATGGGTGAGCGTTTTTGGATCCACGGGGCGGCCATCCAGATGCGAGAACACCAGGTCAGTTTCAGTAAGCGGTGGGCCCAACAATTAGCCATTTTGTTACTAACCGGGTAAGAAACTTGGTAACGATACGCGGGCTCTCTACACTCTAATAACTTCGTGCATGGCTACAAGCTTTCCTTTGGTGGCACCAGTGTCTATAATCCTATATATGATTCAAGGCTTCATCATTAATATACGATTAGACGTGAGGGAAACATGAGTATACGCATAGCGTTGGGGGCTGACCATGGAGGCTTTGTGCTTAAGAATGAACTATTCACCCGACTGCGAGATTCATACGTCATATCTGACCTTGGCGCCCATGCCTTTGACGCAACGGACGACTATGCCGATTTTGCGGAAGCAGTGGCCTGTGAGGTGGCTTCAGGACGGGCACAACGCGGTATCTTAGTCTGTGGTAGTGGTGTTGGCGCCTGCATTGCTGCTAACAAGGTGCCAGGCATCCGGGCTTGTCTTTGTCACGACACTTACTCGGCTCACCAAGGGGTGGAACACGACGACATGAATGTAATATGTCTTGGTGCACGAGTTATCGGCTTGGAACTTGCAATAGAGCTGGTCACTGCCTTCCTCAATGCCCGCTTTACCGGTGAGGAACGACACCGCCGCCGGCTAAAGAAGGTTTTATCAATTGAGCGTAGTGCACTACAAGGAAAAGGAGGGGGTAGGGGAACCAAGGGTGAGGCGGCGTAATTACACAACACGCGAGGCCAGGAGAGGTAAGATATCTCGGATGAAGGTTGTTGCCATAAACTGCGGGAGTTCAACACTGAAGTTCCAGCTCATTGAGGTTCAAGATGAGGATATGATTCTGGGGCAGGAGAAAAGGCTGGCTTCTGGTATCATTGACAGGATTGGTGGCAACGGAGTTATCCAGTTTAATG
>CAZYLE010000122.1:0-4087 GCA_964648675.1 uncultured Dehalococcoidales bacterium | reverse complement strand
GCGGTAAATACGTCCAAGAGACTGCAGTCGTGAACAATCACGGTGAAGCCAGCCGACTGGCGTTGGGCTGGCTTAGCTCCACAGAGCTGCTGGGGACTGACGGGCTGGACGCAGTAGGCCATAGAGTGGTCCATGGAGGAGACCGTTTTGTTGAGCCAGTCCTAATCGATGACGAGGTCATGAACGCTATCGCAACGCTGGGTCACTTGGCGCCACTGCACAATGGTCCGTCGCTTGAAGCTATCCGCGCTGCCAGAGAAGCATTGGGGCCTTCTGTTCCGCAGGTAGCTACCTTCGATACCGCCTTCCACCGCCTTCTGCCAGAGCGAGCTTCACATTACGCCATACCGTACCAGCTAGCTGCTAAGCACAACATCCGCCGCTACGGCTTCCATGGTCTTGCGCACCGTTATATGACAGAACGCTACGCCACGATGATGGCTACACCGCTTGATGAGGTAAAAATAATCACTCTACAGCTAGGCAACGGCTGCTCGGCAACAGCAGTGGCTGGAGGCTGTTCAGTAGATACCTCTATGGGTTTGACGCCATTGGAAGGACTCATAATGGGTACACGTTCCGGGGACATTGACCCCTCCCTGACTGTCTTCCTAGCTCAGCAGGAAGATGTAACCGCAGAAGAGGTAGAAAATTGGCTCAATACCAAGTCAGGTCTCCTGGGGGTATCAGGGTTCTCTGGGGACATGCGGGAACTACTCAAGGCAGAGTGCCAGGGTGATGCCCGTGCTGCCTTGGCGGTGGAGATGTTCTGTTACCGTGTAAAGAAATATATTGGCTCCTACCTTGCTGCCCTCGGTGGAGCTAGCGGCATTGTGTTCGGCGGTGGTATCGGGGAAAACACTCCGGAGATACGCGCCCGTATTTTGGCCGGTATGGAATGGTGTGGCCTCGAATTGGATGAGAAACGAAATGCAGACACGAAAGGAGTTGAGGGTCGCATCAGTACCGATGATGCGACCCTGCATGCCTATGTTATACCGGTAAATGAGGCTACTATCATTGCCCGTGATACTGTCCGCTGCCTGCGCCACAACCATAAACGATAAATTGTATCTTCACAGAAATCAACAAACTGCTTATGGGTAGGAGGAAGAGATGGCTGAGAGCAAAAAAATCGATGCGGAAGACGAAATCCGCAGAGAGGAATGGGTAAGTCTATACCGTAAGAAAAATCTGATAGCCGATTGCTGGGCAGCCGGCTATGGGCCTATTGAGCATTCCATCGAGACCCAGGCTCGGGTCTTTGCCATGGCCGATTTACTGGCTGCACGTGGAATATCTGGAGACGGCGTTCCATTACTAGATGTGCTGTATGCAGCCGACCGTGTGGCCAGTGCTTCGATGTGGACAACTGTCCACGAGACCTATGCCCAAAACGTGTATCTTGACGGTCGCGACCTTCGTCTTGAAGACTTCAAGCCTAAACCCGAGGGGCATACGGGCGGTGTGCTCAATATGGTGCCCGCCTATACTGGCTATATGGCCATAAACGCTATAACTGGTTTCACACGCTCATGGATAATGGGGCAAGGGCACTGTGTAGCTGCCATAGACACTGTTAATCTACTACTCGATAACATGACACCAGAGCACGCTAATCGTTACTCGGTTACAGATGAGGGACTTACTCGTTATGTCCGCGACTTCTACTCCTACCGGCTGGGTGAAAACGGAAAACAGGAATCGCCTCTAGGCAGTCACGTGAATGCCCATACCGCCGGTGGTATGGCCGAGGCTGGCTACCTGGGCTTTGTGGAACTTCAGTATGTGCATATGCCATTGCCTGGGGAACGCCTGGTCGTATTTTTGAGCGATGGTGCCTTTGAGGAGCAGAGGGGGAGTGATTGGACGCCCCGTTGGTGGCGAGCTGAGGATAGTGGCTTAGTCATGCCTATCATGATTAATAATGGTCGCCGCATTGACCAGAGAACCACGATGTCGCAAGGAGGTGGCATTGATTGGTTCGTGGAACACTTGAAGCTAAACAGCTTTGACCCCATTGTCTTCGACGGTAGAGACCCAGCAGCATTTGCCTGGGCTATTTTCGAGATGGAGTCCCGCCTTGAGGCTGCCACCGAAGCGTTACGTACGAGAGGGCAGAAATATCCCATACGTCTGCCGTACGGAATAGCGGTAGCACCTAAGGGGGCTGGATTCTACGGTGAAGGTACTAACCTGGCTCACAATTTGCCCCTTGGGGACAACCCGCATACCAGCATTGAAGCGGCCCACGATTTCAACGAAAGTGCGCGGCGTCTCTGGGTTCCCTTATTTGAACTCCGTGAAGCTATCAGTGCGCTCCAACATCACGAACGCTCCAGCCGACCCAAAGAGCGTGACCATCCGTTGGCACACAGAGATGTGAGCCTGGATAAGATACCGCCTCTCGTATCACGGCGTGTGCCTGCAAACAGGCGCAACATGTCATCATGGACCAGATCTTCCCCGATGAATGCGGTAGACGCTATGTTCCTCGCTGTCGTCCGGGCAAACCCGCGCCTCCGCCCCCGCATTGGCAATCCAGATGAAATGCGCTCAAACCGGCTGACCCGCACCCTCGATTTTCTCAAATTCCGTGTAACCTGCCCCGAACCGGGCATACCGGAGCACATACATGGGGCAGTCATCACTGCGTTGAACGAGGAGGCGGTTGCTGCGGCTGCACTGGCTAACAAGGGTGGCATTAACCTGATTGCCACGTATGAGGCCTTCGGTACCAAAATGCAGGGAGTCGTGCGCCAGGAGATAATTTTCGCTAACCACTGCAACGAATTGAAAGGCCGTAAACCTGGTTGGATATCCATTCCACTCGTGCTAACATCCCATACTTGGGAGAACTCCAAGAACGAGCAGTCTCATCAAGATCCGGCTATGGCTGAGTCTATGCTGGGTGAGGTATCAGACGTCTCAAGGGTTATGTTTATCGCTGATTACAACATGGCTGCTGTAGTCATGAGGGAGCTGTATCAGACACATGGGCAAATCTGGACACTGGTGGTGCCAAAATACGAGATAATTCCTGACCTTTTTACTCGTCGAGAAGCTAACCGTCTCATGGTAGAGGGTGCTTTACGCCTCGACTGGGCTGGGCACAATGTAGCGGAGCAGAAGTTAGTACTTACTGCCATCGGCGCCTACCAACTCGAAGAGGTACTAAAAGCTTCGGCCAGGCTTACCCAGCACGATATTCCTCACTCAGTAGTCTATATGCTGGAGCCTGGTCGGTTCCGGGCACCGCGAAGCGATGGTGAGCAAGCCCACGTGGTTTCTGCCAGACTAAAAAGAGAGCTTTATCCCGATTCAATCGGTAATCGTATATTCATAACCCACACGAGACCAGAAGCTATCCTCGGAGTTCTGCAACCGCTTAATACGGGTAACCACACCGCTGCCTTGGGATTCACGGGTCGGGGAGGAACGCTAACTACACCCGGGTTACTCTTCGTCAATCGCTGTACGTGGGCTCACATTATCGAAGAAACTGCTCGTATTCTAAATGTATCGCGTGGGCAACTTCTTACAGGTGAGGAACTAGCCGCACTTGATGGTGAGGCATGCCCTGAGGGAGTAATTATCCCGACATAGTTAAGTAGTGAAACTGGAGATAGCATTATGCATATTAAACTAAGTTTCTTGGGCGCAGCCAGAAATGTTGCCGTCTCACGATACCTCCTCGAGGTCAACAATACCCGGCTCCTGGTGGACTGCGGACTTTATCAGGAAAGAGAGTACAGGAGCCGGAACTTGGACCCGTTCCCTACCTCACCTCATACCATAGATGCCGTCTTATTAACCCACGCTCATCTTGACCACTGTGGCCTCCTCCCCAAACTAGTTCGTGATGGCTTCCAAGGGAAAATCTACTGCACCGCTGCCACCTCGGACATTGCTGAAATCATGCTATTAGATGCGGCGAAGTTGCAAGAGGAAGATGCCGCATTCAAAAGAGAGAGGCATGAACGAGAAGGCAGAAAAGGTCCCTTCCCTGAGGTTCCACTATATACTGTAGACGATGCTAAGGCTGCTCTACCTCTATTTTCACCTGTACGGTACGGAGAAGCTATTA
>CAZYLE010000121.1:0-5526 GCA_964648675.1 uncultured Dehalococcoidales bacterium | reverse complement strand
TGGAGCTCAGGGCAGTAGCCTGTAGTCATGTCGGGAAACTCAAGGTTCACAATCTCGTCGCCTTTGGCTACTCTAAGCCATACCTCATCACCCCCTGGGAAATCCTTGAGGGCATCGAAGACCTGGCGCAGTTTTGCAATATCATCCTCTTCATTGGCAGTCTGTGCAATATTGATAATAAGGCGGCGTCTCTGTGATGGGACTGCCTCCTCGGTGCTTTCCTCAAACTGATACTGGCGCACTGTATCGCAGCCCAGTTGCACCCGCTCTCCCCTTACCCGCACTCTACCTTCCACTAAAAGTATATTACCCTCGGTCCACAGCTCCTTGGTGGCCTCATACACCTCAGGCCAGGCGGTCACCTCCACCTTGCCATCGAGGTCTTCTAAGATGGCGCTGGCGAAAGGACGTCCCTCCTTGGTGTATAGTTGTCGTACTGAAGTAACTATACCGGCGGTCACCACACCTTGCTCCACCATCTCCTCATCGATCTGACCACAGAAAGCGGTGATGTGTGTGGCCAGTTTTAGAGCGGCACGGCTGAACGGGTGCTCTAACAGGTAGGTGCCGAGGAGTTCCTTTTCCCAAGCCAGTTTTTCCTTGACGGGTGCATCGTTCCCCTCCAGTTCAAGGGCTGGCATGGGCAAGGGCACGCTCTCTCCCCAGAGGTCGAACATGGTGGATTGCCCGCTTTCTTTAAGCCGTTGCTCATTCTGGGACAGAGACATGATGCGGTCGATGCTGGCTAAAAGAGCGCCGCGACCACCCAAGCTGTCCAGCGCCCCCACCTTGATCAAACTCTCCAACGCACGTTTGTTAATGGCTCTGAGGTCAGCTCTGCGGCAAAAGTCCTCAATGGATTTGAAGCTGCCTTCTTCTTCCCGACAGGCGACGATTGGTGCGACTGCCCCGAGCCCTACGTTTTTGATCGCTCCCAGCCCGAAGCGAATGCACTTCTGCCCACCTGCATCCTCTATGGAGAACGTACTATCACTATTATTTATGTCCGGGGGTAAGACGGGGATGTCAAGGCGGCGGCACTCGTTGACAGCGGAGTTGATCTTCTCCGCTTGACCCATGTGCATGGTAAGCACTGCCGACATATACTCCGCTGGGTAATTGGCCTTGAGATAGGCGGTCTGATAGGCGATCATGGCGTAGCTCACACTATGAGCCTTATTAAAAGCATAGCCAGCAAAAGGCTCGATGAGGTCAAAAACATCTCTTGCTAGCTCTTCGGAGAATCCCTTCCTCTTTGCCCCGTCGATAAAGTCCTTTCTCTCCCTCTTCATCACAGTCGGTATCTTCTTACCCATGGCTTTTCGGAATATATCGGCCTCTCCTAGGCTGTAGCCGGCGAATGCCTGGACGATAAAGAGCACCTGATCTTGATAAACGATAACTCCGTAGGTCTCCTCCAGTATCTGGGAAAGGGCGGGGTGAGGGAACTGGATGGGCTCTAGACCATGTTTTGCCTTGATGAATGTGGGGATGTGCTGCATGGGACCGGGGCGGTACAGGGCGATCATGGCGGCAATATCGCTGAACGAGGATGGCTTAAGTTGCCTGACGAAGCGGCGCATGCCTGTACCCTCAAGCTGGAAAACGCCTGTGGTCTCACCTGAGGAAAGAAGGTCAAAGGTTTTAGGGTCGTCGAGAGGGATGTTGCTGAGGTCAATATGCACCCCCTGGGTTTGGGCAATGATCTCCGTCGTTTTCTGCAGAATGGTAAGGTTAATCAGTCCCAGGATATCCAACTTGAGCAAGCCTATTTGGGCGATGGCTTCCATAGGGAACTGAGTCATGGCAATCGCTTCGTCGTCCGCCCTGGTGGGTTTTTGAAGGGGCACATAACGGCTGAGTGGCTCATTTGATATGACCACCCCGGCAGCGTGGGTCGAGGCATGGCGAGCGATTCCCTCAAGACGCTTGGCGTTATCAACAAGCTGGCGCACGCCTTCATCGTTATAGTAGAGGTTTCGTAGCTCCTGGTTTTCGTCAAGAGCCCTTTCCAGAGTCATGTTTGGCCCAAAAGGAACTAGCCGGGCTACTCGATCAACATCCCCGTAGGGCATCCCCAGAGCCCTTCCTACATCCCTCAGCGCTGCTCGAGCTCCAAAGGTGCCGAAGGTAATGATCTGGGCAACACGGTCGCGCCCATATTTTTGAGCGGCATAGGTGATCAGTTCATCGCGTCGTTCATCTTGAAAATCGAGGTCGATGTCTGGCATCTCCTTGCGCTCCACATTGAGGAAGCGCTCGAAGACCAAATTGTATTCCAGAGGATTGATGTTGGTGATGCCAAGAGAGTAAAGGACGAGGCTTGCGGCAGCACTGCCCCTGACGCCGAAGGAGATTTTTCGCTCTTTTGCGAAGGATATAAGATCCCAAACGACGAGGAAGTAGTTGGCGAAGTCGGTTTTTCGTATTACATCCAGTTCATACTCCAATCGCTGCACCACTTCGTTGGAAGGTTCAACAAAACGATGTGCAAGTCCCGTGCGGCAGAGCTCTTCAAGGTAGTTGTCGGCACTTTTCCCCTCAGGCGTTCTGACCGCGGGGAGGGTAAGACGCCCAAATTCCAGTTCAAGATTACACATGTCAGCGATGCGCTCGCTGTTGTGTAGTGCCTGGGGAAGGTCGCAGAAAAGCTCTGCCATCTCCTCCTCACTTCTCAGATAAAAGGTGTCGCCAATCTTCAACCGCTTATCATCATAGATGGTGGAGTTAGTTTGGACACACAGGAGAAGCTCATGGGAAAAGGCATCCTCCTTATTGACGTAGTGAACATCATTAGTGGCTACGAGGGGCATATCTATCGCTTGGCCTATGGCGATGAGTTCACGATTGATCTTGTCAAGTTCCTCTATAGGATGGCGTTGCAGCTCAAGGTAGAAATCGCCGAATACTTCCTTGTACCAGAGGGCAGATTTCCTGGCCTCCTCATCGGCTCCTTCTAGGACGAGGCGTGGGATCTCACCCTGAGGACACCCTGATAGGGCAATTAATCCCTCGTGGTGTTCCTCGAGAAGTTCACGATCCACTCTTGGCTTATAGTAGAAGCCTTCAAGGTGAGCTTTGGTGGTGAGTTGAATGAGGTTCTGATAGCCCTTGTCGTTCTTGGCGAGCAGAGTGAGATGGTAAGGGTTCTTATCCTTAGCGGTTCTTGAATGGCGTCCAAAGGGCGCTATATAGACCTCGCACCCAATTATTGGCTTTATCCCTGCATCTTTGGCAGCGAGATAGAATTCGATTACCCCATACATGGTGCCGTGGTCGGTTATCGCTAGGCTATTCATCCCCAGTTCCTTCGCCCTGGAGATAAGACGGGGGATGGAGCACATTCCATCGAGGAGACTATATGCGGTGTGTACATGAAGATGAGTAAACATCGGCGGACTGCATGTCAGAGGTTTCGCTGTATTATAACACAGGTATCGGCTGAGTGTTCTCTGATTTCCTATGATATACTAGTGATATGAATTACCAAGAAGCGCTGAACTACATCCTCAGCTTTACCGACTTCGAAAAATTGCCTCCCTCGTATTGGTCTCGGCAATTCGATCTAAGGCGCATGGATGAGTTCCTCGAGGGATTGGGCAACCCTCACCTGGCATCGAGATCGGTTCTTGTAGCTGGTTCAAAGGGTAAGGGAAGCACTGCCGCTATGATCGCTTCGGCTCTCTCAGCCGCAGGCTACAGGACAGGGCTATACACCTCCCCCCATCTGCACACCTTCCGCGAGCGAATCCGCATAGGTGGTGACCTGATCGGCGAGGAGGAGTTAGCAGCTTTTACAGAGAGGTTAAAGCCTGAGATTGAGGCGGTTAATTTTCGTCATAGTTATGGTGAACTCACTACCTTTGAGATATTGACTGCCATGGCATTTACCTACTTCAGAGATAAGCAGGTCGATTTCCAGGTTCTGGAAGTGGGATTGGGGGGACGTCTCGACGCTACTAATGTGGTAAGGCCTGAAGTTTCAGTCATAACATCGATCAGCATGGAGCATGCCGAGGTCCTGGGCAATTCTCTGGAACAGATAGCAAGGGAGAAGGCTGGCATCGTAAAGTCGGGGGCTGTAGTGGTAAGTTCACCCCAGAGGGGCGGGCCTGAGAAGGTGATAGGCGAGGTTTGCTTGGAAAAGGGGGCACGGGTAATTATTGTGGGAAGGGATGTTAGCTGGCGCAAATTGGCTTCGGATCTCGGTGGGCAAACCTTTGAGGTAAAGGGGAAAGCTGGTAGGTACAACCTCACTATCCCCCTTCTTGGTGATCACCAATTGGAGAACGCCGCCACTGCAGTTGCTGCTCTGGAGGTGCTTGGTATCGGCGCAGACGATATCGCTGTTGGGCTGGCTAATGTGCACTGGCCAGGGCGACTGGAGATTCTGCGTCAAAGGCCGCTCTTCCTTGTTGATGGTGCTCATAACGGCGAATCTGCGAGGAGACTTAAAGATGCCATAGAGCAAAATATGGATTTCGAACGATTAATCCTTGTATTGGGGGTGTCTTCCGATAAGGATATAGCGACGATTGTGAGGGAACTAGCTTCTCTATGCAGCTTAGCTATAGTAACACGGTCTCGCCACCCTCGGGCATTGGAGCCTCGCGTCCTACTGGAGGAAGTGGAGAGGCTAGGAATAAAGGGAGAGATAGAGGAAAGCGTGTCATCGGCAGTGGAGCGTGCTTTACAAGTGGCGGGTCCCGAAGACCTTATCTGCGCTACAGGGTCGCTATTCGTGGTTGCTGAGGCGAGAGAGTATATCAAGAATATACCAGGGGAGGTCTACCCGTCATAGCCAACACGCTGAGGAATAGATTAACCGTGCAGTGACGTTTGGAGAAGCTAAATAAAGGAGGTGCACTATGGCGGAGCAGATTGGATACCGAGTGATAGGCACGATCAAGGCGGTCAAGGGGAACTGTAGCGCCGGACACAAGGTGGGGGACAAGCTAGAGCTTAGCGCCCATAATACTGCCGGCCTTTGCGGCTTTTTTTACCATGACATCTATCCGTATTTAGTAATGCTCCAATTTGGTGGTAGCTTTCCTGCGGAATGGGGAGACCAGGATGTTGTTGAACTGGACTGCATGGACAGGTGGAATCTGGTCACCATAGAGTTGAGGCGGATAAGGGGGTAAACTCAGGCGATTCCTAGCTTTTCTGCAATCTCCGGGGAGATGGCTTCTTCAGGGAGCATCTCGATGAGAATCTTCTGCAGCGCCATGGTATGACTGCAGAGTCCCCATTTGGAGAAGAAGCTGCAAGAGCAGTTCCATTGCCCTTCCTTATAGCTGGTAGTATGGGTATTGTTCTCCCCGGCAAAGCTCACCGTAAAATCTGAGAATTTTATGCGCTCTCGCTGTTCGGCATAGCGGTGTGCCTTTTCAATCTTGCCGATAAGACTCGATTGCATAATACCTCCTTAAAGCTGAAAGGCACCCCGACATATGGGGTGCCTTCGTGTCAGCTTAGCTGAAAGATTAACCCAAGCATTTCATATATATTTTACTCCTCATCGCC
>CAZYLE010000120.1:0-5551 GCA_964648675.1 uncultured Dehalococcoidales bacterium | reverse complement strand
GACCCAGTATGACGATAGCGAGTACGTCATCCCGGTTATTGAGGCAGGTGCCCGCGGCTTCATAACAAAAATGGCAGCATTTTCCGAGCTCGCTTCAGCTATTCAGGCCGTCTCCAAAGGGGATTCCTATTTATCTCCTACAGCAGCAGCGGCTCTCGTCGAGGAATGCCAGCAGAAAACCACCCCAGAAGGGCGAAAAGACCCCTACGACCAGTTGACCGATAGAGAGAGAGAGGTGCTCAAGCTGGTTGTCGAGGGACATACCGCTCGGGAAATAGCCGATTTGCTGGTCGTCAGCCCTAAAACCGTGGAGTGGTACAAAACCAGCTTAATGAACAAGCTCGACATCCACAACAAAACCGACCTGATCAAGTTCGCCATACGCAAGGCGCTCATAACCCTGTAACACTTCACTCATTCCCCATCCTAGATTATCCCCTGACCAGTGTTTTACCCTGTCAGCAAACTATGGCTTTCCCAGTGCAAATTCCATCGCCATATCCAGGTCATCCCAGGGTGTTTCCCATAGACCCACCGTAGTAACCAGGTAAAATACTAATTGGAATTATGATTATCTCCGCTAAAGGAGTGTCTGATGTATTTAGATGCGACCAGCAATAGTCAGAGCAAGCGTGCGAAGAAGTACTCGGCTGACCACAGCCTGGTGCCCCCTTGCCAGGCCGCCTGCCCCTTGCATATGGACATCAGGGAATATGTAGATTTGCTTGCGCAAGGAAGAACCATGGAAGCGCTACATGTCATAAGGAATGGTAATCCCTTCCCCGCTATCTGTGCTCATGTTTGTACTCATCCCTGCGAGGAGGCTTGCCGGCGCGGCGAGGTGGACAAACCTATCGCTATTCGAGCATTGAAAAGATTCGCCGTTGAGTTCGGTGGCGACAGAATGATGCAGGTTGAAGCCAGTACTGAGCACTGTGAAAAGGTTGCCATAATAGGGTCTGGCCCGGCCGGATTAGCCTGCGCCTACTATTTAAGAAAGCTCGGCTATCCGGTAACTGTCTTCGAGGCTCACTCGGAGCTGGGAGGCATGCTCCGCGTCGGCATTCCTCAATACCGTCTTCCCCGGGGGGTTCTGGATACTGAAGTTCAAAGATTAACTCAAATGGGGGTAGAAATCAGGACCAATACGCGAGTGGTATCTCTGGAGCTGCTTTTTGACATAGGTTATAAGGCTATCTTTGTCACCATTGGCGCCCATCAAAGCCTCAGAATGGGAATAGCGGGGGAAGAGAGCTCCGGGGTTATAGACGGGGCAACATTCCTCCGTGAAGTCAACCTGGGGCTTAAGCCATCGCTAGGGGACAGGGTTGGTGTGGTAGGTGGGGGCAATGTGGCAATCGATGCCGCCCGCACTGCAGTTCGACTTGGTGCACGAAATGTGAATATCCTGTACCGCCGCAGCCGTGACGAGATGCCGGCGGACCCGGTCGAAATAGCGCAAGCCGAAGAAGAAGGCATAGAGATACTGTTTCTTGTCGCGCCGACCCGGGTAAAAAGAGAAAATGGACAACTACATGTAACCTCGGTAAAGATGGAGCTCGGCGAAGCGGATGCCAGCGGCAGACGTCGGCCGGTGCCGATCAAGGACAGCGAGTTCGATAAGGAATTCGATGCTTTGATTACCGCTATCGGACAATCGCCTCAGACACCAGACGATTTCCGCCTCCGCATTGGCAAGGGCAGCACTATCCAGGTCGATCCGGTCACGCTTAATACCAATAGGACCGGCGTTTTCGCTGGTGGAGACGCTGTGACCGGGCCGGCAACCGTAACCCAGGCTTTAGCTACCGGCAGAATGGCCGCCTCCCGCATCGATGATTACCTCCAGCACCGGTATCCACGGATAAGCACTACTGAAGAGGAAAGCCCCGTAGGCCATCTGCTGCCCAAAACAATAGAAATGATAAGAAAAATCGGCCGACTTGAGCCGCCGACCCTTCCTGCCCAAGCGAGGGCCGAAGACTTCACACCAGTAGAGCTGGCCTATGATTGGGAAAGCGCTACCAACGAAGCGAGAAGGTGTCTGCGGTGCGGCATAGGCGCGGAGATCCAGTTCCAGGATAAGTGCGCCACGTGTCTTACCTGCATAAGGGTCTGTCCATACCACGTGCCCTATGTTGATGCGAGTGGGGTAATTCAGATACCGCCCGACCAGTGCCAAGCTTGCGGCATATGCGTTGCCGAGTGTCCAGCCAGGGCAATAGTGCTGCGAAAGCCACACGAACGAAGGCATATCACTGAAGAGCTAGACCATATACTCAGGTCGGCAGCGGAATCGAAATCCAAGCCGGTCATTATTGGATTTTGCTGTCAGTACGGCCTCTATGGCACTGGCGCGCTGGCCAGAATTTGGCGGGGAGCTAAAGCCGGCGTCTGGGTTGTGCCTGTGCTCTGTGTAGCCAAGGTGGAAGCCGACCATATCCTGCGTGCCTTTGAGGCGGGTGCGGAGGGAGTTTTCATCGCCGGGTGCGGTGAACAGTGTTCCCGGGAGAACACTTCCTACTGGGTCCGCCAGCGCGTTGAAAAGGTTAGAAGAACACTTGAGCAGATCGGCCTTGAACGAGAGCGTGTTCAGGCATTAGTCCTGGGCGATAACAGCGATGACCTAGTCAATGAACTGGATAGATTCACTGAACAAATAGGCATGCTGTATTTGACCTCAGTAATACTGGAGGAGGTGAAAAGTTGATAGTAGCACAAGAGAAACCTTTAGACGAGATAAGGCGGATGATCGACCGCTACGAGAGGGTGTTAATCCTCGGTTGTGGCACATGTATGACGGTCTGCGGCGCTGGTGGCGAGCGCGAGGTCTCCTATCTTCATCAGGCATTGCGAGTTGCACAGACACGAGGTGGAAACGGCACCCACACTTTTGCCGAATACACCGTGAAAAGACAGTGCGACCTAGAATTCCTCGAACTCCTTGTCGACCGCGTCGGGGATGTAGACACCATTCTATCGCTGGGTTGTGGCATCGGGGTGCAGGCTATAGCCGAACGTTTTCCCGACATCCCTGTCCTGCCCGGTGTTAACACCTCTTTCATGGGGATGGCCAAGGAGCAGGGAATCTGGGATGAACGTTGTGCCGCCTGTGGTGATTGTAGACTGGCAGAGACTGCCGGCATATGCCCCATTACCAGGTGCACCAAAGGGATACTCAATGGCCCCTGCGCCGGTGCCAAAAACGGCAAATGCGAGGCAAACAAGGACATGGACTGCGCCTGGATACTTATCTACCAGCGACTGGAGAGACAAGGGCAACTGGAGAAAATGCGCCGCTATTACCCTCCGAGAAATTTCCGCACAATTGCCAGACCAAAAAGAATCGTGAGCAAAGCCAATATCGACGCAGGAGGGGACGATGCCTAACTCTTTGTTTGAAGAAAAACTCCGCTCAGATAAGTTCTTGGTAACGACAGAGATCGGGCCGCCCAAAGGCGCCGATACCACGGAAATGGTTCACCACATTGATTTGCTCAAGGACATGGTTGACGCTATCAACGTCACCGACAATCAAAGCTCGGTGATGCGTTACCCGTCATTGGGTGGCTGTCTGTTGGTAAAGGAACGAGGTGGTGAGCCCATCTTCCAGATGACCTGTCGTGACCGAAACCGCCTGGCGCTTGAGGCTGACCTCCTTCTGGCATACTCCAGAGGCATTACCAACGTGCTCTGCCTCACTGGAGATTGCATTGATGTCGGGGACCACAAGGAAGCCAAGCCTGTTTTTGACCTGGATTCGGTCCAACTGCTGGAGATGATCAAGACGCTGGAATCGGGAATCGATATGGGGGGGAACGATCTCAAAGGTGCTCCGAAATTCTGCAGGGGTGCCTCCGTCCATCCCGAAGCGGACTTTATTGAACCGCAACTCATCAAATTTGACAAGAAGGTTACTGCCGGGGGGCAATTCTTCCAGACCCAGGGCATCTTTGACTTAGCAAGTCTTAAGAGGTTCATGCAATACGCATCTCAATTTAATGTAATAATTTTGGCAGGCATCATAGTCATGGCCTCAGCGGGAATGGCTCGCTATATGAACAAGAACGTTCCTGGAATACTTGTTCCTCAAGCCATCATCGATGAACTTGCCGCCGTGGAGAAGGGCAAAGGGCTCCAGAAAGGGATCGAGATTGCCGCAAGGTTCATAAAGACCATAAAGGAGGAAAACCTGTGCCACGGCGTACACATAATGGCAGTAGGAAACGAGGGGATTGTGCCCGATATCCTCGAAGCGGCCGAAATGGTCGGGGTGAATCCCTGAGGCAGCGGACCAGCGTAAAGAATGGACTGCAAACTGAGCGGGTTGGCTGAACCTTGATTGGGAGGGTGCAGAATGAGAAACGGAAGTAAACGATAGTACTGGCTGACTAACCAAATACTAATGAGGGGAGGTAAGAAAAATGGGAAGCAAGAAGAAGATACTAATCATAGATGACGAGCCTGATTTTGTGGAAGCTTTTCGCATGACTTTCGGAGCAAAACGCTATGAGGTGCTCACTGCTTTTAGTAAGACACAGGCCCAGGAAGTGATGAGCGCAGAGCCCGACGTCGTTGTTATCGGCACGCTGGCTCCCGCCGGGCAAGCATTCTCCACTCGCCAGTGGCTAAGACAGCATCCCAGGTATAAAGATACGCCAATCCTGGTAGTAGACGCACGGTATGAGGAAAGGACTATTAAGGGATGGAGACGGTTTGAGGGGCTGCAACTGGAGGCTGAAGACTATGTAACCAAGCCTGTCGAGCCAGCTTCGCTCGTTCCCCGAATTCAAACCCTGCTGGAGGAGGCAATAAAGAAGATAAGGGTACTGGTTGCAGATGACCATACCATGGTCAGGCATGGGATATCGGCGCTTCTCGCTTTGCAGAAGGATATCGACGTTGTAGGCGAGGCAGTTAATGGGCAAGATGCGTGCGAGAAGGTAAAGCAGCTTCTGCCCAATGTGGCGTTGATGGACATACTCATGCCCACGATGAGCGGGCTGGAGGCGACAAAACTGATATCCAAAGAATCCCCTGAGACAAGAGTACTGATGTTGACCCAGTATGACGAGGAAGAGAATATGCTTGTGGCAAAGCGGGCAGGAGCATACGGCTTCATTCCAAAGAAAGCTGCCAGTTCCGATCTCGTAACCGGCATCAAGTCTGTGTACGCCGGGAAGTACTTTCCCAAGTCTTTTGCCGAAATAGGTGCTGGTTAGAAGCGGGGGCGGTGAGGGTAGATATGGCGAGGCTGCGCTTTTTACACGCAGCCTCGCCATATCTATGTCTAGGGTCTAATACCATTTCCTCTTTTAACGACGAAGAACCTCCCCAGTCTGATAGCATTCCTCTTTTTGGGGTAGGTTGGAGCGGATGCAGGGGAGTTCAAAAATGTAGTTGCCCAATTCATTGGGCCAATCTATCGGTGGAGCGTGCCTGATAAATCAAGCAACTACAAGCATCAGGAGAGCTGAAAAATGTAGTTGCCCAATTTATTGGGCCAATCTATCGGTGGAGCGTGCCTGATAAATCAGGCAACTACAAGCAT
>CAZYLE010000119.1:0-5593 GCA_964648675.1 uncultured Dehalococcoidales bacterium | reverse complement strand
TTCCACCTCTTTACTTTAAAGATGACTTGGTACGTTCTGCCCTGCCTTTCCCATCTCCGCTCTCTGTAGAGCCAGCCAGCAGGGTCAAACAATTCCGCTGAAGGATGTGCTATGATTTGAGATACTGATATATGGATCACAAGCCATGCCAAGAGATCAACGAGCACTGTCCACAGAAGCGGTAATTGAATAATCATCGCTACTGCGATGCCTCGCCTCTAAGGTTTATCATTCTATCCTTCCACCAGACACTCCTTTTCAGGAAGACGATCACGAATGAACGGGCGAACACTATAATGAAAAACAGCAGTGGGATGGGATAGAGGAGCGCTGTATACAGCCTGAAACTGCCTATCCTGAAGAGCATCCAATATATCTGAGCGGCATAACCCAGGTACAGGGATCCCCACATCACAATAGGGATGTTGTTGGTGGCGAAGAAGGCCTGGACAGTATATCGTGCGGTGCTGATGCTTCCTGTTACCCACGCTACCATCATAATTAGCGAGGGTATTGCTATTTGCACCGCTCCCATGGCAAAGCCCTTGCTCCAGCCGTCCACTAGCTGGCTGAGGCCGTGGGGATACATACGAAACGAAATGGTGTCTTTTCCACCGTAACAGTGAATAGGGACATTGCGTTTTCTAAATTCTTTGCCGAGAGCCACGTCTTCAAGTACCTTCCCTTTCACCCTCTCATGGCCGCCGCTTTCTACGTAGTGCTTTCTCGCCACCACCAGCGCGGCGCCAAATAGCGCAGTTGGCTTAAGCCTACTGCCAAAAATAGTGAACGCGTCGATCGCACCCATCATTATCAGGTTGAAGAAGGAGGAGAGCTCTTCATACAGCCTTCTCGTCCTGTGATAGGGCTGAATTGAGAGTACACCCTCCTTTTCCATGTAAGTTTCTATAATACTCCGCAGACCATCTATTTCAAGGGACGTGTCTGCATCTAGGAAGATGAAAATGTCGCCTACCGCTGCTTGCGCACCCTGGTGGCAAGCCCATGTCTTGCCGATCCACCCTTCGGGCAGCGGCTGGGACTCCACTACCTTCGCCCCTTCTCCCTTGGCGATCTCTTTTGTTCCGTCTTTTGAGTGGTCATCGACAACGATAATTTCATCAGGTATGTAACTCTGTTGCCTTAGTGAGGCAAGCAGGTTCGGAAGCGCAGTTTCTTCATTGCGCGCTGGGATAATGACCGATGTGGACTTATGATAGGGAAAATCGTCCCTTTTCGCTGCCCTGCATAGGGGTATATGGAAGAGAAAGACAAACCCAAGCAGCCAAAGTGCTACGTGAATAGCGAAGGTTATGATATCGATCCCCATCTCCTCTGGTTAATCTAAGTGTAGTGGATATTGCCTTTTAAATGGCTAATAGCCTTGGTACAATTCGAATTTGCGCACTTTAAGCTATGGGGCTGTCGTTGTCAAGAGCCATTGATATATAGGCGGATTTCCGCATTTTGTCAGCCGGGTATATTGATATCGCGCCTAGTAGTAGGAAGCGTCATCACTACCTGATTCTTCAGGCAGAAGTGAGTTACCAAAGCTTACCGGAAGAGGAGAGTCTTCGACTTTGCACCTACCAATATGTCTGGCCTCCTCATAAAGCAAATGCCCAGCGGCAATTGATTATAGTCTGACAATTTGTGCGCCGTAGGATTCACTGTTTCCGCTACAATCCTTCCTCCTTGTATTTCTTCGCCAGGTCTGTGTAACTCAGCTCTGGCATGTCCTTCGCTCTCATTTGTGAATGCCTCTCAGCCATTCTGCGGCGCATGTCATCCACCATGTCTGGGGACAATTCTCTCTTAACCCTGGCGGGAACCCCCACTACAAATGAGTTGCTGGGGATCTTTTGCCCTGTAGCCACCATCGAGTTGGCACCGATGATACAGCCGTCTCCAATCTCAGCAAAGTCCAAGACGGTGGCGTTATTGCCAACCAGAACATTGTTGCCGATCTTCATACCGTGGATGACAGCGCTATGTCCTATTAATACATTGTCACCGATATCCATATTTGTTCCAGCGTGTACCACACTGTTATCCTCAACCTGGGAGTTCTTGCCGATTCTTATAGTGCCAAAGTCGCCTCTAATCACAGCGCCAGGCCATACACCGGAGTTCTCGCCTATCTCAACATCACCAACTACATAGGCCCATTCGCTGATAAAGGCCGAATCCGCTATCTTCGGCGTCTTCCCGTTGAACGCTCTGATCATTTACTGCCCTCCACTCCTTTTGGCCTCTAAATCATATTCTTTTCGTCATTACGCCTCAAGCATGCACCTCATCATCTGTCCACACCAGCTCCCGTGTCTCTGTTCTCTGACAACCTTAAAACCCAGGTATAAGAAGGGGGCGCTGGCATGCCAGCCATATTGAGGTTGGCCTTCACCGATGGCCTCGATTGCAGAATAGCCTCTCTGAGCAGCCCAGTCTTTGACACCCTGTATCAAGATAGACCCTATGCCACGACCACGTTTCGCCGGAGTCACATGTATACAAGCCACAACCAGCGTGTTCTCAAGCTCATTATCTTCAGGGAGTGTATAGAAACCCAGGCGCCGGGCTATAACTTTGGGAAAGAAGGTGGTGAACCCTGCTACCCCATCCTCGTCCAACGCTACAAGACCACAGGTGCCAAACCGGTCTATGAGCTCCAGGTAGAGCTTCTGTCGAAGTTGTTGCAGGTCGCGCACATCAGGGTCGTCACTCCAGTTACTTTGTGGCAGTGTGCGAATACAGTATACACCAGGGCCTGTCATCCCCTTTTCCAAGTCAGCCCGAGATATCGGCCTTGTTTCAACCATCGGCTTGTCCACTGGCAGCAGCGAACACCCTCTCAAATCCCTGCCACCAGTCAACCTCCTCCCCATCGATAAAACAAGCCCCGGCGAAGAACCCTTCCTCACCACTCCTGACACGCTCTATTTTGTAGCGTATATAATGGGGAAGGGATTGGTCATCTGGGTCGAGATTCCAGATGTTGTATTCACGGAGTGTAAAGCCGTACTGCCTTGCCAGTTTTCGTACCAGGGGGACTTCCTCGATACAAAAGGCATTGTAGATTAGCTCGACTAATGGTTTCGCCATGCTTGAACTTGAGTCTATCACCGACTATATTTCTCGTCAACCGCCGCCGCAACGACACGGCTGTGGCGGATACCTATGCATCGCTTCCAGAGCCAGCCAGTCCAGATAACATCGCCATTCATTGCCCCCTGTGCTACAATACACTGAGTTAAAAGCCTGGGATTCGAGTGCAGTGAGTGCCGGCTTCGAGGCCAAGCTTAAAGCATACCAGACAGCGCATAAACGGGTAAAGCCGCATCTTGAGACTGATTAAATAGGGGGATTTATATAATGGGCAAACTTAATTTGCGAGAGGCAGATAAGCTGGAAGTTACTATATTGGTAGACAACTACACTGATATACTGTTGCTGCAGGGCACAGATGTCGTCAAGCGACCGGCGACTGGTCCCTCGAATGCGCCCCTGGCGGAACATGGATTATCGTGCCTTCTCAAGGTCTACGCCGACTCAGAGGAACACATAGTACTCATGGACGCGAGTATATCGACAACCTGTCTCTTTCATAATGCGGATGCTTTAAGAGTGGACTTCGGTCAAATTGAGTCTGTGGTTCTAAGCCATGGTCATATCGACCATTTTGGAGGTCTCATAGGATTCCTGAACAGGGCCAGGAAAGGAATCCCCCTTGTCCTCCATCCAGACGCTTTCCTTCAGCGGCGTCTCAATATCCCCGGCATCGGACAGGTAGACATCCCCAGTTTAGACGAAGCAGCATTAAAGGAAACCGGCGTAGCAATCCACAAGGTTAAAGAGGCCTCCACACTGGGCTCAGACCTCATCATGGTTCTGGGTGAAGTAGAGCGAGTAACGGATTTTGAGAAAGGCTTTCTCTGGGCTGAAGCAAAAATCGATGATGAGTGGGTTGTGGATCCTTTTAGTGATGACCAGGGCGTCGCGATCAAGGTGAAAGGCAAGGGGCTGGTAGTAATTAGCGGATGTGCCCATGCCGGGATCATCAATACAGTCAAACACGCCCAAAAAGTCACTGGAATGGACAGGGTTCACGCAGTTCTAGGCGGATTTCACCTCACCGGGCCGCTCTTTGAGCCGATCATTGGACCAACCATCGGGGAGATGAAGAAGATAGGCCCAGATGTCGTTGTTCCAATGCACTGTACAGGGTGGAAAGCCATCAATCAATTCTCCCAGGATATGCCCGAGCAATTCATACTCAACACTGTAGGGACTACCTACATTTTCCAATAGCCCTAGTAATAAATCTAATGAGTCGTCTTGAATTCAGCGACGTACAGTCCTGTTTTGCCACAGCCCTTAGACGGAATGGATGCGCCCACAGTGCGGGCACCTAACTTGGCCACCCTTGAATTTGGGAGGCACCTTTAGCTTCGTGCCACAAGCACAGTTGATGGTTTTGTAGTCGTTCAGCCTCCACATAAGGTCTGAAACCTCGCGAGTGCGTTCCACCTTGCTAGGTTCGGGCTCTCTACGAGCCGCTTCCGGCTCCGCTGCCCGCAGTCCAACAGCACCGACGCTGGCAACGGCAGCAGACGAAATAAACCCCTTGCCGCCCTTATGCACCTGGCGATAAGCTTTGTCGTAGTCGGCGAAAGCGGCTCCTCCAGCCATGGAGCGAAGGATACGTATCCGCTCCGAGATAGGCGGGTGGGTGCTGCTCAGGTCGGCCGCTGCTCTTCCTTTTTTGCGGAAGGGATTGATGATGTACATCTGGGCTTTAGATTTGTTGGCCGATTTCAGTTCTGCTTTTGACCCGCCAAGCTTTTCCAGGGCGGAGGCCAATCCCTCTGGATATCTGGTATACAGGGCGGAGGTGGCATCAGCCAGGTACTCTCTTTTCCTGGAAATAGCAAAGTAGATCAGGTAAGCGAAGATCGGCGCCAGTATCATAAATACAATCCCTATGGCAAGGATTATCAACTGCGCTTGGCCACCTCCCGCCGAGGAGCTTCTCCTACCACCAAATACTGCGCCGAAAAAAAGCATGCGCGTTGCGAAGAAGGCTAGAATGACGATGGTCCCGAGAAGTACTCCGCACATTGCCATCAGCAGCACATCGCGGTTCTTTATGTGAGCTATTTCGTGGCCAATCACGCCCTGCAGTTCATCGCGGTTCAGCCTCTGCAAAAGCCCTGACGTTACGGCGACAGAAGCCCGCTCGGGACTCCGACCGGTGGCGAATGCATTCAGTGCAGGGTCGTCTATGATATAGATGTCTGGCATCTTTTCCAGGCCTGAGGCAATCTTCATCTCCTCTACTATGTTGTAAAGGCGCGGATGGTCGTCGCGCTTTATTTTCCTTGCTCTGGACAGCGCCAGTAGAATGCTATCCCCCTGGAAGAAGGCGAATAGGCTCATCACGAGCCATATCACAAGGGCTATGACGAGGCCGGCAATGGTGCTATGGAGTAAGGCTACCCCCAGGAAATAGCCAATTGACAGCAGTAGCGCTCCCATCGCCACTACCAGTACCACCGATCTTATCTGGTTAGACCTGATCTGTTCCCACATAGTT
>CAZYLE010000118.1:3605-5595 GCA_964648675.1 uncultured Dehalococcoidales bacterium | reverse complement strand
GGTGCATTGCAGTTCTGCCAAACTCGTCTCGGGGCAGGTACCGAAGCCACGTGAGCCGGCCGCAAAGCCTCACCTGTGGGCGTTCATTGTACTGGATAAGTGGAAGACCGTCTCGAAGGAACTGAAGAGGTCAAGGTATTGCTCCAGGTAGCGTGTCAACAGGAATTTCCGTCTGACCGTCTCCCTGGCCTGCTGCCCCATTCGTGACCGCAATTGCCTGTCCTTTACGACCTGGACGATTCTCTGTGCTGCCTCTTCAACTGAGGAGACAAGAAAGCCGTTTACGCCGTCCTCAATCTGATAACGAATGCCTCCGACATTGCCGCCGATAACCGGTGTCCCCTTCCACATGGCTTCGGCGACTGTCAGGCCGAAGCCTTCACGCAGTGACTTCTGCAGTACAACGGCGGCGCGCTGCTGAAGGGCGTTCACCAGCGCCCCGTCCTGCACACTGTGGATGATTATCCGCTCCTCTGCACTTCGCAACAGAGAGTGGTAAATCTCCTCGCCCTCGGGGTCATCAGTGGCTACGTTGCCCAGTAGCACCAGGGTACAGTCAACCTCTTTCCTTGCCAGCTTGAAGGCCTGAATGACTCCTTCCGGGTCTTTCCAGTGGTCAAACCGGGAGACCTGCACCACCAGCGGAAGGTCAGTGGGGATGTCATAGTGATTCAGGCGCTCCTCCATCTCCTCTTCGCTGAGATCCCTATTGGTGATGGAGAAGGGGTCTATGGCTGGCATGAAGAAAAGCTGTGGTGTTTTCAGCCTCTGTGCGTAGTCCCTGCTACTGAGAATGACGGCATCATACTTCTCGATGAACTGAACCAGGTAGTCCCAGAGCTCCTGGTTGGGGTTAGACAGGTCAACGTGACAGCGCCAGACCCAGGGGGAGTTCTTGCGGTAGTGATTTATCATGGGAAGGGGTTGCGGGTCGTGCACGATGACCAGGTCGTGGTCCAGGTGATTGCGGACCGCATTCTCGTAAATGACTTGCTCGTAGAGCTCCATCTTCCGGTCACTGAGATTGATCTGGCCGCCTTGGAGGGCATTGTGAATCTTCTTGGTCACACTGAAAAAGTCTGGTGGCCCATGAATTGCCCGCCATCCCGTTCTTATCCCCAGGCTATTCATCAGAAGTGTCAAGGATGACAGAAGCTGCGCCACACCACCGCCGTAGTAGGTTGAGTTTATGTTGGTAACGTGGAGGTCCCGCAGAGGTCTAGCTTTGGTCTTGATGCGCTCAACAGTCTCCGCGCCTATCAGAGGCTCATAGTCCTCAATTTGCGTCATTCTCCTGCTCTTCATGGCTTCATATACCTCCATGGACTATTGTGTCAAACATTATAACATGAGCCAACCTCTGGAGCTCCTGTTGCTACTTGCCCCGGTTGAAGATCGTGGGGGCAACCAGCTTGCGCAGTTCTTCGACGATCAACACGCTGGCCGATATCGCAACGATAATGCCCCAGTGGCCCGCCTCGAGGGGCACAGTGTGGAACAGGAGCTGGAACGGAGGCGCGTAGATGACCACCATCTGGAGAACGACTGCCAGTGTAATGCTGGCAAGAAGCAGGCGGTTGGTGAACAGGCCCAGCTTGAAGATGGACTGTTGGTCAGAGCGAGCGTTCAGCGCATTGAACCACTGGAAGGCCGCCAGCAAGGTGAAGGCGATCGTTCTGGCCTCATCCAGGCTGACCCTGGGTAGCTCCCACCTGAATACGAGGAAAACGCCTGTGGCCATGACCGCACTGACCAGCGCGATTCTCATGAGCATGCCATTGTAGACAACTCCAGCATGTGCGTGGCGGGGAGGCTCATCGAGGACATCGCGGTGTTTGGGCTCCAGGGCAACCGGTATCGTGCAGACGCCATCGGTGACCAGATTGACCCAGAGGATCTGCACAGCAACCACAGGCAGAGGGATTCCAGCCAGAATGGCGGCAGTCCAGGTGAGCAACTCGCCAAGGTTGGTGCTCAAGAGGTAGAAGAC
>CAZYLE010000118.1:0-3595 GCA_964648675.1 uncultured Dehalococcoidales bacterium | reverse complement strand
CGTTCACACCGTCTCCGGTCACCGCTACTCTGTAACCTTTTGATTTCAGGCTGGTCACTATCCTCAGTTTGTGAAGAGGCTCAACCCGGGCGAAGACCGAGATACTCTCTATCCTTTCTTCCAGCTCTTCATCACTCATCTTCTCGAGTTCCAGGCCGGTCAGCGCTTCTCCGCCGGTCAACCCAAGCTCGTGGGCAATCGCCACGGCTGTTGCCTTCTGGTCCCCGGTTATCATCACCACCCTGATACCGGCGCGTTTGCAGTCAGCCACCGCAGTCTTGGCCTCCGCGCGAGGCGGGTCAATCATGCCAGTAAGCCCGACAAAGGTCAGTGCCCCGTCAAGGTGTCCGTCGGAGAGCTGGTCTGGCTCAGCGGAACACTCGGCGTATGCCAGGGCCATCACCCTCAACGCCTTTGATGCCATCTCCAGATTGACTGCCTCAAGCTCTTCTCTGAGTTGGGGGGTCATTTCCCGGGGGCCATCGTCTTCAAGTATCCAGCGGCTCATCGCCAGCACCCTGTCGACCGAGCCCTTTACGTACGCTATAGCCTTGTTGTCTCCATGGGGATGGAGTGTTGCCATGTACCGCTTCTCGCTGGAGAAGGGCAGTTCGGCAAGCCGTGGCTGCTCGCTCTGCAATGCCTTCTGTTCCAGCCCCGCCTTGAGCGCGAGAACGAGCAGAGCGCCCTCGGTGGGGTCACCCATGAGCTGGGGCGTGTCAGCTTCCAGCTTCAGTGCCGAGTCGTTACACAGCGCCGCGATCTTCAGTGCCATCAGCAGTCTCTCATCATCTTGTGGACCAATGGTTTGGCCATCCTTGAGGAACTCGCCATGGGGACGGTACCCGACCCCGGTCACTTCTATCGTGCTGCGTGGAAGGTACATCTGGCGCACTGTCATTTCGCTTTCCGTGAGCGTACCCGTCTTGTCGGAGCAGATGATGGTGACTGCACCCATTGTCTCCACGGCGGTCAGCTTTCTGATGAGCACGTTTCTCCGCGCCATCCGTCTCATGCCCAGCGCCAGGACTATGGTCACCATTACCGGCAGACCTTCCGGGATGGCAGAGACGGCAGCGGCAACAGTCAGGGTGAACATGTCCTCGAAGGTGTATCCTTTGACGAGGCCTATTGCTATCAGCACTGCGAGAACGCCGAGCACCAAGACACCGATATAGCGTCCCAGCCTGGCGACGTTTCGCTGAAGCGGGGTAGGTGGGGGTTTGACCTCCTGGACCTGCGTGCTGATCTTGCCGATCTCTGTGCTCATACCGGTGGCTGTCACCACCGCTACACCGCGACCGCCGACCACAGCACACCCCATGTGCAGCATGTTTCCCATATCGGCCACAGTGGCTTCACCTTCAATTCGACCGGTGAATTTCTCCACCGGGACCGATTCTCCGGTGAGGATGGATTCGTCCACCGACAGGCTAGCTGCCTCAACGATCCTGGCATCGGCGGGAATCTTGTCGCCGGCCTCGAGAAGAACGATGTCGCCGGCGACAATGTGGGCAGAAGGGATTGTGGTGGCCGTGCCCTCCCTCATCACCTTAGCCTGAGGTACCGCCAGCCGCCTGAGGGCTTCCATAGCTCGTTCAGCTCGGCTCTCCTGCACAAAGCCGATTATCGAGTTGATAATGACCACTGCCATTATCACGGAGGCATCGATAAGTTTGCGCAGAATGACCAGTTCGATAAGAGCAGCGACCAGCAGGATATAGATCAGGGGACTGGCGAACTGGCGCAGAAAGACAAGTATCCAGGGGGCTTTGCCCTTCTCCGTGAGCTCGTTTGGCCCATAGCGGTTCAGCCGCTCCTTCGCCTCTGCTGCGGAGAGCCCGGAGCGATTAGTGTCGAGGTTTTTCAGTACCTCGTCAACGGTGAGCTTGTGCCATTTCATCGACGCTTCCCTGTTCGTCCTCCCTATAATATAGACAGACCATGCCATGTAAAGCAACCCCAGTCTCAATGTGGTGTGGTGTGGGGACTCCCTTTGCCAATCCCGCCACTCGGTGCCAGGGTAAAACCAGTGGTTGTGGTCCAGGTTGCCAATCCTCTGTGAAGTCCTCTCCCGGGGTTTGCCCGCAGTCATTGGATGATTAAGGTCGAGCCAACTTCTCCAGGAAAGGGGGCCATCCGGTGAGCTTGCAAGACAATTCGCCGGGGTGCTCCAGTTGTGGAAGTACGTTCACCTTAGGAGCCGAAGAGCAGGTGTTCTTTGACATCAAAGGGTGCGCCAACCAGCTTTAGCGCTTCCTAGCATGCGGCGAGGGAAGAGAAAGGCGGACAGGTATAGCGACGGCGGCTACAGGCCTGAATGGCAAGGAGCTTGAGGGGCGAACGCGTAGCGTTGGCGAGGCCTGCCCCCATAAGACCGACCAGGAGCACCTGATCGAAGGCAAAATACTGAGTCACTTCTGCCAATGTGCGCAAATCCGCACCGCTAAAAGACTGGTATTGGTAAACGGCGATCTGCTCCCGGAAAATAGCAGCCAGAATTCCATAGATGGTGAAAAGGGAAAAGCCAGTAAATATCAGCCTGGAGCTAATCCGCATTCTTCGGCTTATAGCTTGACTCATCGCTGGCTTCCTCGTCTGGCTCTAGGCCGGCGCCTGGCTGCGGCGTCGCCCTCCCGCTGTCCTCACAGTTGCTCGCTGCACGACCGTATTCTTTCCATGTCTAGCTCGATGCCCAGGCCCGGTTTTTGCGGCATGGCTATATATCCCTGCTCGTCGACCAGGAAGGGCTCGGCAAGCATGAAGTCCCTTGCATGTGGGACCCACCCCGGTGGCTCGGAGGGCAGGTGCATTGCAGTTCTGCCAAACTCGTCTCGGGGCAGGTACCGAAGCCACGTGAGACGGCGGCAAATCGTGAGGGAGCGAGAGGCCGGTAGGACATAGCCGGGAAAGCACATAAGACAAGCCAGCCTGGAGTGGTCCCGCGTCACTCCTTCTCCTGCTGGAGGTCCCACACTGCGGCGAAGAAATGCCGCGTCCATTCGTTGGCTACCTTCCGGTTGGCGCAGAAAACGATGCGGAGATGTGGATGCAGTGCGTGCATTTCGGCAATAGCTTTGGCGCAGAAGGCGGGGTTATAGTGGTGGACCTTCTTGGGATTGAGAAAATCGGCATATGGGGCTTCGATTACCAGGGCATGGTTGTTCTGCGCCGCCAGTTCGGCCAGCCTCTGGTGCAGCACCGGCATCGTCCCGAAGTCGGCGAGCAGGTTGTCCAGGGTCTTACGCTCAACCACCGCCAGCATCCTATCCCCATCCATAAGCGCGTAGTCACCGGCAGCGATGGCGGCGCGCTCGACGACCGCGCCGGGGAAACGCCAAGGGTACCTTTCGCTGCCGTCTATGCGGACAGTCAACTCCGACTTGCTGCGGCGTGATACCAGTTTGAAGGCAGGGCGGCGCTGCTGGATTGACCGCTGGGTCAGCCAGAAGATTTGCTCGTAGCTCTCCCCCGGCCGACCTTTGTATGATTTCTTGAGGAAGAGGAAATCGCAGCGCTTGTAGCGCTTGCGGTCGAGCACGACGGAGACGCGGCGGCCGCGCTCATTGAAGGCGATGATATCCACCCGCTCCAT
>CAZYLE010000117.1:2298-5601 GCA_964648675.1 uncultured Dehalococcoidales bacterium | reverse complement strand
ATTTCACTTCCGTGTTCGGGATGGGAACGGGTGGGTCAACCCCGCTCGAACCACCGGAAAGCCTCTCTAAATATATCATATCGCTGTTAATAGTGCAATACGTATCATTTTTCACACCAGCCTCGAAAGGTTGTTCTGGGGGGAACCCCCGCCCTCGTTGGAGGGAGCCCCATCTGAAACACAAATGTAGTAGGGGCGTTCGATTGAACGCCCCTACCGAAACAGGCAGCTTCATCAGGCGCATGCCTAACAGTGACGAGAAAATGTCACCCATCTATATGAACGGGATCGCACTATAGCACTATTTGAAACCCTCTCCCCTCTCCTTAAGGCTAACAAAGCTCTGCTGACCGATGATAATATGGTCTAGAACCTCGATGTCAAGCGTCTTCCCCGCCTCTATAAGCTGTTCGGTGACCTGGATATCCTCAGGGCTGGGTGCCGGGTCACCTGAGGGATGATTATGAACTACGATGATCGCTGGACAGTTCTCCCTGACAGCCTCTCTGAACACCTCACTGGTGCGAACCAGCGAGGTACTTACATTACCCTTATATACCTCTGAGATGGTGATCACCTGGTTCTTGGTGTTGAGCAGCACCACTCTGAGTTGCTCCTGGTCCAGGAAACCCATTTCAGCCATTAAAAGGTTGGCCACATCCTGAGGGGAGCGAACCACTGCCCTTTCCTCAGACTGGGTGGAAACGAGTCGCCTTCCCAACTCAAGGGCGGCTTTGAGTTGAGCTGCTTTGGCTTCACCCACGCCTGCCTCAGAACAAAGCTCGCTAAAGCTTGCCTTGGAGAGACCGATAAGGCCTCCAAATTTTGCAAGCACCCTAGCGGCGAGAGCGAGCACATTTTCCGAAACGGTGCCGGTGCGAAGAACGATCGCCAGGAGTTCGCTGTTCGAGAGTGAAGATGGACCGCTCCCTTTAAGTCGCTCCCTGGGGCGCTCCCAGATAGGCAACTCCTTTAACTTAAGATGGTATTCCACCATAATCTCGGGTCGAAAAGCTATTTAACCTCAACAGTGGCACCCGCAGCCTCGAGTTTCTCTCTCAGCGTTGCTGATTCCTCTTTGCTGATGCCTTCTTTCACTGTCGCCGGGGCGCTCTCTACCAGGTCCTTGGACTCTTTGAGCCCTAGACCAGAGACCGCACGCACCGTCTTGATCACATTGATCTTGTTGGCGCCGATGTCCTTGAGGATTACAGTGAATTCTGTCTTCTCCTCCTCTGGTGCAGCCTCAGCAGGAGCACCGGGCGCTGTAGCTACCGCCACAGGGGCAGCAGCACTTACGCCAAATTCTTCCTCTAATGCTTTGACCAGCTCGCTTAGCTCAAGTACAGTCATACTCTTAATAGTAGCGATGAGCTCCTCTTTGGTCATCGTCTTTGCTTCTTTGGGCGCGGTGCGCTTTGTCGTGGCCTTTTTGGTTGTTCCCTTACTCTCCTTCTCTTCCTCTACTGGTGCTTGTTCTACTTCGCTAGTCACTGCTTCCTCCTTCCAAATTCTTCATTCTGGCATTCAGTATGTAAAGAAAACCTGCTATGTTTGCATTAAGCACATTAACAAGGCCGATGATGGGTCCTTTCATCCCACCTAATAGCTTGGCGATCAGCACATCCTTCGGGGGCAGGGTAGCGAGATTTGCTACCTCGGAGGCACTAAGCACCCTCCGGTCAAGTAACCCACCCATAATCCTCAGCCCACTTCCCGAGGAGCGAATATAATCGATCAATGCCTTAGCGGGCTCAGTGATATCGCCATAGCCGAAGGCGATTGCGGTGGGACCCACGACAATTCCAATTAGCTCACTTTTATTTGCCTTCTCTGCGGCAAAGCGAACCATGGTGTTTTTCACAACACGGTATTCAATCTCCCTCTGGCGTAACCTGCGACGCAGGTCAGTCATTTCAGCTACTGGTAGCCCCCGATAGTCCGTGGTTATAGCGATATTGCATTGAGAAATCTTCTCAGCAAGTTGTGTAACCACTTCCTTCTTTTCATCTATACGCATAGACACCTCCGAAAATAACAAAACCCTTGCGCCATAGACACAAGGACTTCTACTCTGGCCTCGGCGGGAAGCTAATTAAGCCTTAGTGGCACCCGCTGTCTATGGCGCTTTTCTTGATTATAAGCTATTAATAGCTAAGGAGAACGAAGCTCCTGGGTTGCTTTCACATCGAGCTTTATCCCCGGCCCCATTGAAGTAGAGAGGAATGCGCTTCTAATGTATTGACCTCTGGCACCGCTGGGCTTGGCACGGAGTACGGCCTCGATTACAGCAGCCAAGTTCTCCAGCAACCTGTTATTGTCGAAGCTCAACTTGCCCAAGGGAAGGTGAATAACCGCCGTTTTGTCCGTTCTGAAATCCACACGACCTTTTCGAGCATCACCGATGGCTTTGGGTAGATCCTGAGGGGGAACGATGGTGCCAGATTTTGGATTGGGCATGAGCCCTCGGCGACCAAGTATTTTGCCGAGCTTCGAGACCTTTCCCATTACGTCAGGGGTAGCAATGGCAATATCGAAGTCAAGCCACCCACCCTCGATGTTCTTCACCATATCATCGCCACCCACATAGTCAGCCCCAGCCTCCTCGGCAAATTTGACCGCTTCGCCCTGGGTGAAGACTAGGACTCTGACTATCTTCCCCAGCCCGTGGGGGAGGCTAGCGACCCCTCTAACCTGCTGGTCAGAATGGCGGGGATCGAGACCCATATTGAGGTGCAACTCCACAGTTTCATCGAATTTGGCATAGGCTGTCTTCTTTGCCAGTTCGATGGCCTCCTTTGGGTCGTACTCTTTGGTACGGTCCACCAGCTTGGTTGCATCTTGATATTTCTTTCCCCGGTTCGTCATTTTTCCACCTCAATCCCCATACTACGCGCAGTACCTTGGACCATCAGCATTGCACCCTCGGTGTCGGCAGCGTTAAGGTCCTTCATCTTAAGCTCAGCGATTTCACGGATTTTTTCCCGAGGGAGCTTACCGATCTTCTGAATGTTTGGCATGCTGCTCCCTTTCTCCACGTTGAGTGCTCGGCGAAGCAGGTCAGCAACTGGCGGGCTCTTGAGAACAAAGCTGAACGAGCGGTCCTCATATATAGTAATCTCTGCAGGGATGATAGAGCCTGCCTGAGAGGCGGTACGCTCGTTATATTCCTTGCAAAAGCCCATAATATTACATCCATGCTGCCCTAGAATCGGGCCCACCGGGGGGGCGGGGCTTGCTTGCCCTGCAGGGAGCTGAAGTTTTATCACCGTCTTGATCTTCTTTTTCGCCAATCCTATCCTC
>CAZYLE010000117.1:0-2288 GCA_964648675.1 uncultured Dehalococcoidales bacterium | reverse complement strand
CTTTCTACCTGAAGGAAGTCGAGTTCTACAGGTGTATCCCTCCCAAAAAAGGAAACTAGCAGCTTTACTTTCCCCTTCGCTTCATTGATTTCGTCAACTATGCCGATGAAATCGTAAAAGGGTCCATCGACAACCCGCACACTGTCCCCTCTGGTGAAACCAACCTTGACGCGAGGCGTTTCAGTCTTCATCTGATTAAAAATGGTATCGACCTCATTGTCTTCAAGGGGGACGGGCTTGGTTCCCGCACCCACAAAGCCGGTGACTCCCGGTGTATTGCGTACCACATTCCAGCTTTCGTCAGTCAATTCCATCTCGACTAGGATGTAGCCGGGAAAAACCTTTTTGGCGACAGTCTTTCGGTGTCCATCTTTGATCTCGATAACGTTCTCGGTGGGAATGACCACTTGGCATATCTTATCCTGGGCATCCATTGATTTGATACGTTGCTCCAAATTGGTCTTAACTCGCTGCTCGTATCCTGAGTATGTGTGGATCACATACCACTTTTTCTCATCTTGCCCCATACTTTCCATCTCCACTTAAAAGCGAAACCCCTTTCAGGGGCTTATAACCCATTCCTCCTCACGTTATTCATCATCACCAAAAAAGATTAACCAGATAGGTGAAACCCAGATCGATGGCGCCAAGAAGAAGTCCCACAGCACCAGAAATGGCGAGCACCATAAGGGTTAGCCGTCTTGTCTCCGCCCGTGTCGGCCAGACCACCTTCTTGAGCTCAGATATAATCTCGCGAAAATAGCTGCCAATCCGTCTGAATCGAGGGATGCCACGCTTTGCTGTCATCGCCTCCCTTCTCATAATCTACCTCACCTCTCGATAGAGCGTGCGGGTACGACAGCGAGGGCAGTACTTTGTGAGCTCCAATCGCTCGGGGTCGTTCTTTTTATTCTTTGAAGTTGTATATGTCCTCTCTCTGCACTCTGTGCAAGCGAGATTAATGATAATCCTAGAGCTTCCCTTCTTCGCCAATTGATATCTACCTAATCTATGATTTTAGTGATCACACCAGATGCCACGGTTCTCCCACCCTCTCGAATAGCAAACCTGAGCCCCTCCTCTAGAGCTACCGGCTCGATTAGTTTCAGCTTCATTGTTATGTTATCACCGGGCATCACCATTTCCACCCCTTCAGGCAAACGGATGCTACCCGTGACATCAGTGGTTCTGATGTAGAACTGAGGCTTATAGCCGGTGAAGAATGGGGTATGCCGTCCCCCTTCTTCTTTGGTAAGTACGTATACCTGAGCCTCAGCCTCGGTATGAGGCTTAACCGACCCCCTGGCAGCTAATACCATGCCCCGTAGTATATCATCCCTCTCTATTCCCCTTAGCAGGCAACCGACAGCGTCCCCAGGTTCGGCGTCAGGTAGGGTTTTGTGGAACATCTCTAAGCTGGTCACCACAACAGTTCGCGTTTCTTTTAGGCCTACCACATCCACTTCAGCACCAGGCTTCAACACGCCCCGCTCGACGCGGCCGGTGGCTACTGTTCCTCGCCCTTTGATACTAAAGACATCCTCAACGGGCATCAGGAATGGCTTTTCCATATCACGCACCGGGGTTGGGATGTAGTCATCTACAACATCTAAAAGTTTCCATATAGCGCCACACCACTGACATTCTCGCTTGCCGCAGCTACACTCCAATGCCCTGAGGGCGCTGACTCTAATTATGGGGATCTCTGAGCCAACAAAGCCGTATTTGGGAAAAACTTCCTCTCTTAACTCAAGCTCGGTCACCTCAAGTAGCTCTTCATCATCTACCATGTCTACCTTGTTCAAGCAGGCTACTATGGAAGGCACCTCCACCTGACGCGCCAGTAAAAGGTGCTCCCTGGTCTGAGGCATTACCCCATCGTCAGCAGCGATCACCAGTATTGCACCATCCATCTGTGCTGCCCCGGTGATCATATTCTTAATATAGTCGGCATGGCCAGGGCAATCAACGTGGGCATAGTGGCGCTTTTCCGTCTCATACTCGATATGAGCGATGGCGATGGTCAGCCCCCTGGCCTTCTCTTCAGGGGCATTGTCGATGGACTCAAACGCGCGATATTGTGCAAGCCCTACCTGGGACAACACCTTAGTTATCGCGGCGGTCAGCGTGGTCTTACCATGGTCCACATGACCAATGGTTCCCACATTAACATGCGGTTTAGTTCTCTCATATACTTTCTTGGCCATTTTCCCTCCTATACTATATTAACTTAAGCCCACAGCCAGACTTGAACTGGCGACCCCGTTCTTACCAAGAACGTGCTCTAC
>CAZYLE010000116.1:744-5611 GCA_964648675.1 uncultured Dehalococcoidales bacterium | reverse complement strand
TTCTCTGTAACCTTTTGTAACCTTCTTCGTCGCTTTTTCCCCTCTCTCTTAAACTTTTTGTCACCTCACGCACGTACAATGGAAGCTATGAGGATACTAGTTTTCGGCAGACAGGCTTTCGTCGCGCGGCTGGCAAGCGCCTTTTGCGGAGAAGATGCGCAGGTTAGTAACGCTGTGATCCCGGCCGGCGGCGATGTTAAAGATGCCATTTTAGACCACGATTGCGACCTCATCGTCATCGAATTTGATATTCAAGATGCCATACACTACTGCGATAAGATTCGGGAATGTCTCGGTGACGTGCCGATGGTGATAGTAACGCACCGAAACGGTACCGATTGGAATACGATAGCTGCTGCCGATGTCGACGGCTACATTTACTATGAAGCCAGAAACAAAGAAATAAACGCCCGTTTGAAGGCTATCGTTCGCTCGTCACAGGCCGTGAGTTAATCATGAAGACCAGTATTGCGAAAACTACATATCGTTCCATGCCGGCAGTCCTGCTGCTGGGGCCGGCAATCCTGAACCCTTTCCCGACCGTCCGGGCGAACAGCGAGGGCAGCTTCAGCGGCTCTTTCGGCGTCGGGATCCCGCCCACGGTACTTGGAGCAGCCTTCTTCTCTTTGTCTTTGTTGACTGTCATCAACGGCGAGACAACGCTTGATAACCCCTGTGGAGCGGCAATGGTAACACACGACAGATGGACTGATTGGTGGAATAGAGATAAGTCAATTTCGGATAGGTTAACACCTATGCCTCCACGCAGTAAGATTAGTCGTATACATTATCAGGATTAAACAACTCGTCGACCATCGACACATCGCGGTGTCGTTTTTTGTTGGCGATTGCATCACGGGAGCAAGAGTGAGTCCATAGCTGAGCATCAAGAGCCGAACCAGAAGGGGGCGATGAGCCACCATCCTTATGTGGTCACCTGGATGGCGGGGAGCCAGTGGTGAAACCGACCTTGCCAGGTCGGTTTTTGTTATTTTTGGAGGGGGAGCAAAGGATGATGAGGCGCAAGAGGAGGCAACGCCCGAAGAATTACCGAAGGACACAGCAAGACCGACAGTAACCGCCGCGATGGCTGAGGTCGACAGCCGATAAGGCGATCACAAAAGATAGGAGGGTCGAATGGGCCGAACAAGAAGAATCAACAGGCTCTCCCTGTTCCTGGGCATGGGCATAGCCTTCCTCGGGCTGCTGCTCGGCACCTCGCCGGCCTACGCCGATGACACCGGAGCCGGTGATACGGGACTAGGTGACATCGGGGCCGGTGACTTCGGAGGTGGTGATGCCGGACTTGGCGATGCGGGGACCGGTGACACCGGACTTGGTGATGCAGGATTTGTCGACACCGGAACCAATAATGCCGGACTTGGCGATGCCGGGACCGGTGATGCCGGGGACAACGGCAACGCCGTCGCCGCAACAGAGGGCCAGGAGCACAACACCTTCAGGGTGGAAATCACGGCAGAGGTGGATGGCGAACCGGTTGACCTGGATCAGATACCCGCCGGCGCTAATGTGGACTTCACCGTCACCGTGACCAAGGTCAGCACCGATGCAAGCCAGACCGGCTGCGTGGTGGTGGAGATACCTGATGGCTTCGAATACGTTCCCGGCAGCCTGGACATTGCGCTCCAGAACCAGGCAAAAACCTGGACTTACTACTTCTACCAGGCAGGTGAAGGTGCGGTCTGTGATACCTACAGTAATGACTCCATACAGGCTACGGCAGGCAACTGGGGGCAAACCCTGCAGGGCGAGTCTCCTCCCAAGCTGTCCATCGAGATGACGTTCACTGCCACAGCACCCGAGGAACCTGGTGACTATACTTTCCTGGCCCACGCCTGGCTAGCCCAGAAGCCGGGAGAAGGAGGAGGAGGAGCCGCAACGACGATGATCATGCGCCTCAACGGCGGAGTGACGAGGGTGTCAACAACGGTTGACGATGTCCTGTGTGGCGACTGCCATGCGTACAGCCCCCAAGAGCTCCACCTCCCGTTCATCGAAAGCGGTACGAGGGTGCTTGACAGCCGGGGGGACCTGGCGCGATTCATAGAGATCACGCCGGCCGACGTGCCACCTTCAAGGTGAGCAAGCTGTCGCCCACGCCCCCACGCACCGAGATAGTTTCCCTATCCGGTGGCAGGTGAAAAGGGGCCCGGCAGACAGGCTGCGATACAAGGGGATACTCCAGGCGGCGGTGCACTGCGAGGCAGAACGCACCGCCGCCTCTCCATTGTAGTGTAGCCCATATTCACTTGTAGGTGTCCACCCCATACATCCCCCCTCCTGTGCGTCAACCTCTTCGCAGGCTCAGGACAGGCTCTCACCCTCACCCTTGCCCTCTCCCTTCAAGGGAGAGGGGATTCTGATTGGACCTCTCCCGCCGAGGAAGAGGGGATTCTGATTGGACCTCTCCCGCCGAGGAAGAGGGGATTTTGACTGGACTTCTCCCTCCGAGCGGGAGGGGATTGTGAGTGGACCTCTTTCAGTGAGGGAGACCATCCCATCGTCCCTCCCCTCCGTTGGTAACAGCTATTGTTTCGGGCAACAATACCACCTCCGCTAACAGCAATGACGAGGCAATTCGCCCGTTTGACCCACTCCGCTACCCCTGATACAATTTCATGACGTATGGACAATGAGGAGGCAGTATGCCTGATAAAGCACTATCTGGAACAAGAATACTGGAATATGCTCAGTTCGTAAGCGGACCGTATTGCGCCAAGCTTATGGCCGACCTCGGCGCAGAGGTCATAAAGATAGAGCCACCCCAAGGCGATATCGCTAGAAAATGGGGCCCTTTCCCCAACGACATCCCCCACCCCGAACGCAGCGGGCTTTTCCTGTATAACAATACCAATAAACTCGGTGTCACCTTAGACCTGAACTCGGCCCCAGACAAGGAGATATTCAAGAAGCTAATTGAAGAGACAGATGTACTAATCGAAGATACCCGCCCGGGAACGATGAAAAGCCTGGGTCTGGGTTTTGACACGTTGAGGGAAATCAACCCTCGTCTAGTCATGACCTCAATTACCCCTTTTGGGCAGACTGGACCGTATAAGGACTATAAGGCCTACTATCTCAACGTCTCCCACGGAAGCGGCTTGGGCTATACCAATCCTCAGGTTCCAGACGATCCGAGCATCCTGGAGCGCGAGCCGCTCCGTGAAGGTGGCCTCATTGCGGAATATGACTGTGGAATATGCGCTGCGGTGGCTACCCTGGCCGCCCTCTACCTGTCCCGGTCGACCGGCATTGGACAACAAGTCGACGTCTCCAAGCAAGAGGCGTTGCTACACATAATACGGCCTGAGATAGCCATGTACTTTGAAACCGGCCATCGCGAGAGCAGGTTTGATGAAAGCCTGGTCAGCGGATGGACCGGGGTACATCGCTGCAAGGATGGGTATGTGTTCCTCTTCGTCGTCGAGGAGCAGGCGTGGCAGGCTTTCGTTGAGGCCATGGGCAGTCCAGAGTGGGCCAATGAGGAGAAGTTCGCCACTGCCGAGAGGCGACGCGAGCTGACTATGGAGGACATTGAGCCACGGATAAGCCCGTGGCTTGACGCACACACCCGAGAGGAGATCTTCCACATTTTGCAGAAGCGCCGCTGCCCTGCCGCCCCTCTCTACAAGGTAGGAGAGGTGCCCAACACCGAGCATATGAAAGCCAGGGATTTCTTTGTGGCTATAGACCACCCCGAGGCGGGGAGATTGAGCTACCCCTCCGGTCTGGCCAAGTTTTCCAAGACGCCGATAGCATTTGAACGCCCCGCTCCTATGCTGGGACAGCATAACGAGTATATCCGAGGTGATGGGCCAATCGATATCACGCAGTTATCACCGCAGGTTAAGGGTGATAGGGTGCATCCACGGACTGGCAAGGGCTTACTAAATACAAAGCCTTTGCAAGGAGTGAGGCTAACCGACCTTTGCTGGGTATGGGCTGGCCCCTCAGGTACCGAGCTTTTGGCCTATCTGGGAGCCGAGGTCATCAGGATAGAGAGCCAATCCCACATCTGCCTCACGCGAAGGAATACTCCCTGGCCATGGTCACGTCCTCAAGACGTGAACCAGAGCATTACCTACAATAGTCTCAATTTCAATAAGCGGGATATTACCATTGACCTCACTCAGCCCAAAGGCATTGAGTTGGTAAAGAGGCTTGTTGCCATAAGCGATATCGTATCTGACAACTATTCCGGGGGCATGATGGAGCGGTTTGGCCTGACCTATCCTGATTTGAAGAAAATCAAGCCGGACATCATTGCCATTTCCATGTCGGGGTGGGGGGCCTACGGCCCAGAGCGAGACTACCGCGCCTACGACCCCATTTTTGCCGCGTTGAGCGGCTTTTACGACCTGAACGGTTATCCCGATGGCGAGCCAGGCAGGTCAGACAGTCGTGGGCGCCTTGACCTTTCCGCTGGCACTGCCCTTGCTTTTGGTCTAACGGCTGCCCTTATGCACCGCCAGAGTACAGGTGAGGGGCAATTCATAGACCTGTCTGAATGGGAGGCCATGAACTGTATCCTGGGCGACGCGTATGTGGACTACTTCATGAACCACAGGAGCCCCACCCGTGTCGGCAATCTTGATAACTTTATGGCCCCTCATAACTGCTACCGCTGCCAGGGCGACGATAAATGGGTCAGCATCGCCATCGCTACCGATGACGAATGGCAAGCCTTCTGCCAGGACATCGGCAAGCCCGAGTGTACCGCCGACCCCAGGTTCACCGATGCCCGAGCCAGATGGCAAAACCAAAGCGAGCTCGATTCTCTGATTTCCCAATGGACCATTAACCACACCCATTATGAAGTAACACAGATACTTCAGAAGGTAGGGGT
>CAZYLE010000116.1:0-734 GCA_964648675.1 uncultured Dehalococcoidales bacterium | reverse complement strand
TGAGCCGAGAGGAACTTGCTCACGACCCCCACCTGATACAGCGAGGCGCCTTCGTGGAAGTCGAGCACCCCGAAGCTGGCAGGCAGACCTTCCTGGCGCCACCATGGAAGTTGTCGGCCACACCGGCCGAGATTACCAGGCACTCCCCTCTGCTGGGTGAGGACAACGAATATATCTTTTGTGAACTACTCGGCATGTCTGTAGAGGAATTCGCCATTCTGGTAGGCGACGGCATCATTTACTAAACAGCGCCACGCACGTAGTTACTCACCAGCGAATCATGATAATTGGCTGTGCCAGATACCGTTCGTGGTGAGCTTGTCGAACCATGAACGGCCCTTCGACAGGCTCTCCGAACAAAGTATCGTCCGATTTATCGGACTTTCGGGCCGAGTGTCGGCTCCGAACGTAATAACGGAGTCCGTGAAACGGACCGACCTGTAGGCCTCGAACCATGAACGGCCCTTCGACAGGCTCAGGGCGAACGGAATAAATCTATTTTCGTAGTGATCAATTGCCTTTTTCTAGCCAATACGAGGCGCTACCTAAAGCCCTGTCACAGTTGTATCGCTAATTCTGAGGTTTGACCCACCCTGTTACTCCTGATACAATCTTCTGCTATACGGACAACGAGAAGGCAATATGCCCAGCAAAGCCCTGTCTGGAACAAAGGTATTAGAATACGCCCAGTTCGTAAGCGGACCGTATTGCGCCAAGCTTATGGCCGACCTCGG
>CAZYLE010000115.1:2961-5638 GCA_964648675.1 uncultured Dehalococcoidales bacterium | reverse complement strand
TCGCTCAGATGACTGGTGAGACGTCATTTTTACCCTCATTCGTTCCCGTTCACCCTGTCCGCCTTGGCCATAGGACGGGGCACCCCGATTTATCAAGGGCCGACATTTCGACCCTGATGTGTCGACCTCGAAAGGTGGACCCACTTTTTATCCCCTCCCCCTTGAGGGGGAGGGTTAAGGAGGAGGTGAAGCTGTCCTTCCCTCTAACTCCCTCCCTTTGGGAGGGAGGAATTTTGCATAGTTGGAACAGATGCTTCAACCATGCCTGGAGCGGATGCTCCAGGCTACCCATACTGTAATCTCATCCGCCCGCGCTGAGCTTGGGCCGTGGGACGGCCGACCTGTCGGCCTCGAAGGGTGAGAGTTAACGTATATAGGTGCTCCTCTCGGGATAAACCAAGCAGCGACAACGAGATGTCGCTTGTACATCCGAGCGAGGTCACAGAGGAGGGCCCACAATTCGAAAGCAAGTTGGCGAAGTTGTTGAATGCCGGCTAGTCCGAGTGTGCTTTCGCCATAGTAAGGGATTGTAATGCCTTATGTTGCCGTTCATCATCCAGAGAAATGCCACCGATATGGCGTTTTCTGTGAAATAATCGGCTGTCCTGGAGCAGGTGGGTTGATTTTGATAGGGTGTGGAGCTTATGTTTTAACTTGTCCTCACCACGTACTGGAACTTGCAGAAGAGCAAAGACAAGGAGAAACATATATTGAAGTAAACGTAAACTTAGTCCGAGTACCGGATATAATAAGCATAAAAGATGCTTTTTAAAAGATTAGGCTACTCGGTCGCCACTTCGCCTCAAGAACCGGGGCTATCTGTGTCCTTTCCTTTCTCACGTCCCGACCGCTGCCTAGTGAAGACCTTCCCTCTCATCCCACCTATGCCCCAGACTTTCCTCCCTGACGACCTTAGTTCAAGCTCCTCACAGTACACCAAGCCGTGACATTTAGGACACTGGCGATAGGTATTTGGCCCCATCTCTTCGGCGAGACCCAGATAGCGAAACTCGCTACTTGGTCCCTCATATCCGCACCATTCACACTTAATCATAGGCTTTTATTGCAACCTTGGCGCCTGCTCGATGCTCACCTACTTTCTTCTTCAGGGTCACTACAAGGATCTTTATGCCCTCCTCACCTTTCGCCTTCAAAGACTCACTTTTCGTCAAATCCTCTTGCTATACGTATATGACGGTCTGTCGACATAAATTCAGAGGTTTTCGTTCTTATTCGGTCCACTGGGGTAAATTTTGGACACTCACTCGCATCCATATAAATGTCTGCCATCTTGGGTATTCCGTCCTCGTCTATAAAGGCATGGCAAACCCCTGTATTCTGTGCTCCGTAGGCATAAAAATGACTGCAGTCACCACATCTAGGCATTCTTTTCTCCCCTCCTTTCATATAAAGGCTGAAGTTACCCCTCACATAATGGGTGGGCTCATCCTCAAGTAATTGAGCCTAGGTTATTTCTTCTTTTCCACCTCATTTTCATTCATATTTTCGCCTCACTGCTTTTCTAGCCGCTCGGAGGCCACTACCTGAGGCTTACTTTTCGTCAAATCCTCTTGCTATTCGCAGGTAAGGGTCGCCCGACATAAATTCGGAGGTTCTCGTCCTTATTCGGTCTAGTGGGGAAAACTTGGGACACTCACTCGTATCCATATAAATATCTGTCATCTCAGGTATTCCCTCCTCGTCCAGAAAGGCAATGCAAAGCCCCGTATTCTGTGCTCCGGAGGCCCTAAAATGAACACAGTCACCACATCTAGGCACTTTTTTATCCCCTCCTTTCGTACGAACGCTGATATTCCCCTATCAGATGATACGAAGGCACATCCTCAGGCCATCCTTTCACCGGCAATCGGTATGGTCAAAGCATAAACCTCTGTTACCTTAATGACGGCGACACTTTGCACCTTGCAATTGATGCCCATCTTCTCCATCATCGGGTTTACCCTTGAAGATAATTCATCAAACAGCTCCCCTGAATCATGCATTTCTTGGAGAGACCCCTTTACCTGGAAACCCTCTAGCCTGGGCTTCCATATAGCAATGGCCACCCTCTTGCGCCCCTCCTTGAGATTCCTCGTGGTCTTACCGTCGAAACAACATCCATAGGCCAGCTTATCGTCTCCAATCGCCATTATCGAACCAATAGGCACCAGATTAAGGCTTCCATCCTCATTCACCGTTGCCAGCATACATTTCCTCTCATCGCTTTCTAAAGCCTCGATTACCTCTTCTGGGAGTTTTGCCATTCTCGTTCTCCCCTTTCTGATATAGCACTACGCAAGCCTTGTGCCTGGATTGCTCAGACAGGTGCTATAGACCTCTTCAACTGCACCGTAAACCACACCCCTGGGTTGAAGCCTCGCCCTTTCAAAAACCCTTTCAGCGATTATATTCGTGATATCACCTCTCTCCTCGAAACGACCAAAGGCGCACCTTACCTGATACGACTCAAGGTTCGGTTTTAGGACGGTCACAGTGAATTTCCTGGTCTGAAATAGGTTCTCTTTAGTCTTGCCGAGCCTCAGATCGGAAAAAATAATGGTCTTCGGGTCTAATGGGAAAACGGTGGCTATTATCACTGAATTCGGTACCCCAGATGAATTGATTGTGGCCACCACTTTCAGCGCCTCGGGATCAGCTAATGCAGCGACTACTTCCT
>CAZYLE010000115.1:0-2951 GCA_964648675.1 uncultured Dehalococcoidales bacterium | reverse complement strand
GCCTGGGACTTTGCCCTGCAGCTCATCTGCCGCCGCTTCCTTAGTCTTGTGGTCAACCGTTACCCAACCAAAACACTGCGGACACTCCCTATTGGCAGTTGGCTCGTCCAGCCTTACGTTGTAGAGATACCTGAAGGACTCAATAGGACCTTCATAACCACAATGAACGCACTTCACCTGTCACTCCCCCTCTCTTTTTTCTTTTGAAACGAAGAATATATCGAGGCATCCTTATCTGCCTCCATCGGTTCTGGCTTACTTGGCGTAACCCACCTTTTACATGGTAGGCGTAAGACTATAGGACAGCCAGAACTTCAGCGTTGCCCTTGCCCATGGTAGAGTTAACTTACTAATTATCCCTCACCCTGAGCGTAACGAATACCTACTGGAGCCTTCGCTCCGCTCAGGGTGACGATGCTCCTCGAAAACTTGACTCTACCCACCAAATGGGGTCACTTACCCAAATGTATGAACGCTACGTGCTATGATAGCGTCCTGTGTCTTCCTGTTCATCTCAACAAAATGGGCACTGTACCCCGCAATCCTCACTAGCAGTTCACTGTATTTCTCGGGCTCTCTTTGGGCCGCATATAAGGTCTCGTTATCAACCATATTAAACTGAATATGGTCGATCCCCAGGTCATGCCAGGTCTTCATATACTCTTTCCACAGCTTAAAGCCCTTCTCGCCTTGAAGCTGTGTTGGCGATAGCCTTTGATTCAGCAGCGTTGCCCTTACCGTACCCACGTGGTCTAACTTTCCTACCGACTTCAGCACTGCCGTAGGGCCCTTCTTGTCAAGACCAGGACCAGGAGAGCAGCCACCGTCATATAGCGGGTCACCTTGCCTTCTACCGTTGGGCAGTGCCGGAGTTGAGGCTACCAGCACGAATGTTGCCACGCTTTCCGGCAAAGTAGGCCAGGGTTGACCATTGATGTCACGCACAGACCAGGACATTTTGGCCAGGTCCTCATACACCCTCACATATATTTGGTCTACGTAATCATCGTCATTGCCCCACTTGGGCGCCCGCACAAAATCCATCCTCATATCCTCGTAACCCTCCCAGTTCGCCTGCAACGCCTCCTTCAACTGGTCCATGGTATACTTCTTGTCTTCATAGATAAGCTTCTTCACCGCTGCCAGACAATCCCCGGTCTCGGAGAAGGAAAAGAGGGTATACCATAGACTGCTCCTCTCCTTACAAAGGGCACTGTTCTGACCTGTCTCTACACAACGCTCATAGAGGGCAGAGGTCATCGGTTTGGGATAGAAATGGGCCTCCACATACCTGTTCCTGTGCTCCAGGCTCGTCGCCCATTCAAAGGCATATTTCGTTTGCTCATACCAGGCATTGTAGAACTCTTCAAACGTCTCAAACTTGGAGCTATCCCCTGTCTTTTTGCCCACTTGCAGCCCCGATTCCATGTTAACACCGTTAAATATGGCGTGATCAACCGCCAGTGACCCTCCATACACCGAGGCATTGGGGTATCTCAGAGGTGGTGCAGCCCATTTTGTATCGGGAGCAGGCGCCATACAGGCCTGGTGTACCCAGCGCCTCGCTTCCTCCAGTGGATGGCCAAACCAGTGCATTAGATTGGGGATAAGCACATCGTCATTCCTTATAGAAGGATAGCCCAAGCCGTGGCGGATGCATTCGAATACGCGGCGCAGGGTCTCTGGACGGGTCTTAGTGCTATAACGGAACCCAAAAGTGGGATCGCTCACCCTGCTTACAAGGGCTGCCTCCAGATAGCAATCGGTAAGGTCATTGCAGGCATCCTTGCCCTCCTCGTCCACACCCCCAAGGGTCCACACGTAGGGACCAGGACTACCCTGCAATGCTTCCCGACCTCCCCGATGCCATGATTTGCCAATTGTATAGGCCGCCGTCATCCACTCCGCGCATAACTCCACTACCTCATCCCGCGTCATAATCTTGTCTTCCAGGACGTCTTTTTTGTAGAAAGGCCAGTGCCAGTAGTCCTGACGCCACGGCCAAGCAGCATTGTGCCATTCCAGCCTGTATGCTACCTGCACAAAGTGATCGAACTGCATGGCCTCCCACAGATGCTCAGGAGGCTGCGCCGGCACTTTATAGCAGACCTCGCTCATCTGGAAGAGTTCCTGCCTCCGCTTTGGATCGGTCTCGAAATTCTCGGCGATTATCTTGGCCAGGCGGCTAAAGCGCCTTGCATACCTGATCGTTGCCTCCAGGCAGATCTTCATCGCATTCCATGTATCGATCTTCTGTATGTTCGAGACCTGCTCCTCAGCAGTACTAGCCTCGACCATGTTTCTCTCCGCATTTGCCAGATTCTCATCGATTGTTTTGAGTATGGAATCAAAACCCTGGTACATCCAGTCGGGCTGGGGAGTAACATAGTCAAATACGAGTAGGTCTCTCCCATATCCACCAGGCCGTCCCATGAGCTTCTGCGTTCTTTCCTTGCGGCTTTGGTACTGCTCCGCTGCATCCTGATAGGTTCTTCCCTTCCAGAATGCGGCCAACTCTCTTGCCTCTTCCAAGTTTTCATCAGTAATAATACCGGTGCGGTCGTTTACTAGATCCTCATTAACTAGGTAAGAGGCTGTGGGGATCCAGGTGACAAGATGTGGAGCCGAACCTGGATATCCCACGATCCGAGAATGGTCGGTGATAAAGATGGGCATATTGTCCAACACGGCAGCAAGGGCCTTGGCCCTGGTGATAATAAACTGCTCCATCGGGGGGGCTTCTTTGAATATCCTGGTTTGCCAGCGGATATTCTCCATGTCCAACTGAATCCCGGGCAACCAGGTTGACCCCTTGGTGGCCTTAGACCAAACTGCCTTCCTCAAGTAGTTGAGCCTATCTGACCTCCTCTTCTCTGCCCACCACCAGAATTCACGAGCATCCCACAGCTCTTTCTCATCTTTCTCTATTGTCCATCCAGTCTGTGTCATCC
>CAZYLE010000114.1:0-5711 GCA_964648675.1 uncultured Dehalococcoidales bacterium | reverse complement strand
CTAACCTAGGCCAATCCCCATTCTTGGCTTAAGATTCCTCAGTTGGATTTACCATTTTGGCCAATGAGTTACCCATAACGCAACTGCACAAGGAATCCTTGCATCCTTCGATAGATGGCAATGATTCTTACATCTACGTAAAAACAGTCGATTTCACTAAATTACTTTTTTTTACGCATTTGTATGTGTTGGAGCACCATTTGGGCTACCTCGAATCCTGAGTCAACCCCCTGATGTGTGCCGCAGCCATAACCGCCGGCATCGCAGCCCACGTAGAAGAGCCCCTGTATCGGAGCCTTGGCTGATGGCTTGTGTCGTCCACATTGACCCACTATCTGACCTAAGCCGATGCATTCACCGCCCTGATTGCGGAGAACATGGTCTCTGGTCATGGAAGATACATCAGACGTGTCATAATACTCCTTGTGTTCGACATGCTCAGAAAGCTCAGGCCAAATCGCTGACATCGTCTGGTCTACCTTGTCCCAGAAGAGCTGCCGGTTCTCTGCGTCGGCACCAGGCGGGCACAGGGTTCCGACGAGAACGCACTGCTTGCCCTCAGGAGCCAAATCCGGGTCAAAGCGGGACGGGACGACAACCAGGAGGAGAACGTTGTCAGGTAGCTGGCCGGCCTTTGCCTTCGCTGCGCGCTCAACGTTGATGAAATTGTCGTCAGACACCGTCATATACATTGGGTTTTCTATCACTGGCTTGTCTAAGAAGTAGCGGATACCCATAATCCCTAGCGAGGGCACCAGATCCTTCACGTAATTAACGTACGATTTGTCGAAATGCTTCTCGCCCACAAGCTTGAGCACTGTAGGTTGAATCCCAGCATTGCTAATCACGATAGGGGCACGGAAGGTGCCTTTGTCGGTAACTACCCCGCGAACCTGGCCATTCTCAACCGTGATTCGCTCCACCTTGGTTCGCAACTGCACTGTACTGCCATAACGCTCAACTGCCTTTGCACAGCCCTCAAATATCTTACCATAGCCACCTTTGAAGTACATCACCGTGCCCTTACCGAAATGCTCCTGTATGGTCTTCACGAATTCCGAAGCGGCCATGAGATCGATAGGTACCACGAATACGATGTTGGACATCAACGCCGCCAGAGTATAGACCTGTTGTGGGAACTCGTATCGTGACAGGAACTGGTGGAGCGTCACGTCGTCGAGCTTTTCAATCTCCTCAGGGCTGACCGACAGGATGTTGCCGACGAAGCTGGTGAACGCCTCAGCCATTTCCTCCGGGGGGAAACGCATGTATTCTCCCGTCGCGGCGCGATACAGTATATTTGCCGAGCCCGGGATGTCGAGCACTTCGACGTCCAGCTCCAGTTCTCCGATCAACTCCTGCCATCGCGTGTCGCGTGTCGGTCCTCCCGCTACCGGCCACAGCTCATAGCTGAAGCCTCTGCTGGATATGGTCAAAGCTTTACCTCCGGCCCTGTCGTTCTTGTCGACCAGCAGGGTTTTCACTCCTGCCTTGGCTAGCAGGCCGGCACACGTAGCGCCTCCGGGGCCGGCCCCTACTACGATTACATCGCAAGATTCGTTAACCATTGCACTCCTCCTCTCTGTAATGTTTTTCCAACAAGACTGGCTTTAACGTCAGGCGATGCCTTCAGTTTGCCACCTATTACAGCATGGGATAAAGTATTTTACAATCCTTTATCACGATAATTGGTAATATGGGGCAGCTACCTGTCCATATTATTTATTAGTGACGGTACTGAAATACTCGCTTCTTTTTTCCTTGTCAAAGACTATTTGGGATTTTTTTAATTGATGAGATAGCCGTCGGCGCATAGGATCACATAGCTTTCGGTAGGTGTCGATGACGGAGGAAGGCTCGGTCTTTATCGCTTGGGCTGCCATCAATCCACTTTCTAACGCATAACTAATCCCTTCAAAACTGGATGGACTAATAAGACCTGCTGCCTCACCGACTAGCAAGATATTATCAGTACCCAATACGATTTCGCCCAGATTACCGATTACTGTTGCCGGATGGCCTTCTTTTTCTACAATTTCTGGCGATATATTCAGTTCTTCTGAGACCTTTTTCAAAAGGAGGTTAAAATTTTTTTTATTGCTTCCTTCGATTGCCGTTCCAATAACTGTATGGTTTTCCTTCGGTATAATCCATGAATAATACTTTGTGATTGAGCTGTCGAAAACAAACCACGTGAAATTGCTCGTATCTTCATTACTTCTGTCCACGAGGACTTGATACAGTGTGCTTCTTCTTGGTGGTATGTTTGAGATAGCCTTTCTGACAGCCGAAGTCGAACCATCTGCTCCGATTAAATATCTGGTTTTCAATCTCAAGTTGCTACGGCGATTTAATACGACTTCTACTCTATCATCTAAAATATTGAGGTCTTTCAAAACAGTGTGCGATAATATTGTGACTTTTGGGGGTAATCTATTCAGCAACCATGAACTAAATCTCTTTCGGTCGGTGTTCCAAAACTGCCTGTTTGTTTTGATAGTTGTTTTACTATCGAAATCAATATACCCCAATGTCACGAAAGGGGGTGAAATAAGTATATCACTTACGCCTTCCCAGTTCTTCAGGATGTCTATGGATTCCTCACATAACAAACCACCACAAGGTTTATTCTGTGGAAGATATCCTTTCTCTATCAACAACACATCAAATTCATTTGCCAGTTCATATGCGGCTATGCAGCCTGCTGGCCCTGCCCCGATGATTATTATGTCGTAATTATCATCATGTTTCGCTAGCATATCACGGAACTACCATTTCAGTGAAAATAGACGCATATGGGCAATCATCCTTGACATAGAAATTATTGCGGCAGCCTGGAATTTCTCGTTTCAATCAGTGTTCCTATGCTAAGACCCTGCTCGACAGGTGTCAAGACAGCTCATTGCCTTACGAGAAGCCCTCAAGCTCGTACAAGCAATTTTTTCATCCTGTCGCAACAAATCGCGCTGGCAAGCATGCGAAAGCGAAGTATTCTTTTGATTACGAGGACATAACCTGTATAGCCTGCGCCCTCAACACCTCAGTTGGTGAATAATTTAGCCCTCTTCTCGTAATATCCGACTACATGAGCTACTGCTCTTGCTGCCTGCTCTAGTGTAGGAAATACGGGGATTCCATGGCTGATATGGAAGTCGCGGAACTCCCTTCTTGCCTTCTCTATGTCTAGACTATCCACTTCTGTGCTACCAGTGGGAAGCACCATTACAACTGGCTTTTCGAATTTTTTGCTCACAGCGACCGGGATTTGTAGAGAATCCTCCACCATTATCCGAAAAAGATTAGCTTGGCCCTTCATTTTAGCACTCATGAAAAGGTGCATCGTCTGAGTTGCTATTATAGTGTCGATGTTTTCGGCACTGGCGGTGATCTCCAAAACCCTCTGGAATACCTGTGGAGAAACCACAGGAGCGCCAACGTCGACCGGATTTCCTGCACTGGTTCCTGCTGGTGGTAAGACTTGTTGTAGCTGTTCGTTAATAGGAGGGACGAAAGCAGGTATGCTGAGACCCACACGGCTGCAAGCATCGGCTGCAGTCACACCCATTCCACCTCCGCCACCAATAACAGCAACACGACGGCCGGTGGATTGTGGCAAGTATAAAAAAGCCATCATGGTGTCGATAAGCTCTTCCTTTCCCTCCACTCGCACCGCGCCTGTTTGCTTAAAGAAAGCCCCCCAGGTAGCCTCCTCGCCTCCGATGGAAGCGGTGTGAGAATTTACTGCTCTGGCCCCTGCCTTAGTAAGCCCTGCTTTCCAGATTATCACTGGCTTGGTCTTGGACGCTTCCTGAACAATCTTCATAAACCGTGGCCCATCCTTAGGGCCCTCTATATAGGCTGCGATGATACCGGTTTCAGGGTCCTGGGCCAGGTATTCCAGGAAATCAGCCTCATTCAAATCGCAGGCATTACCATAGCTGATGACCTTGCTAAAACGTATGCCCCATGCCTTGGCCTCGCGAGCAATCTCCTGGGCATGACCGCCACTCTGTGAAATTAGAGCTACAGGGCCGCTCTCCGTGGAGAAATCGGCGCCTGGAAGGAGGGTGAGACGACTAGCGGGGCAATAGACCCCAAAGCAATTGGGGCCCACGGTCCTGATGCCCCTTTTAGCGATCTTAGCTAGCTCTGCCTCCAGTATGCGTCCCTCTTCTCCAGCCTCACTAAAACCAGCAGTGAAAATCTCCGCTGCTTTCACCCCTGTGGCCAGGCAATCTTCAAGCACGCCGGGAACAAGCTTTGCCGGAACGCTAATAATAGCAAAGTCGATAGATTCAGGGACATCCTGTATCGTGGGGTATGCCTTCAAGCCAGCGATCTCTGTCTCCCGCGGATTGACCGGGTATACCCTACCTTCAAATCCAAAATCCAGTAGCGTCCTTAGATAACGGCCGCTGAACTTATACTCGTTGGCTGAGGCGCCAATCACCGCCACCGATTTAGGGTAAAAAATATGCTCAAATTCAGCTAGCCTGTCATAACTCATCCGCTCTCCTTGACATCACTGCTTTTCTGTACGCCCTTATGATATCATGACGCCTGAGACAACCCAGTAGGCGGGTTGGGTCATTTCTGGACACAACAGGGATACGCCCTACATCCATGGTAGCTAAACGCATCATCACCGCCCGTACACGCTCATCCGGATAGGCGGTGACCGGGTTCGTTGTAGCTATGTCACGTACTTTCAGGTCAGCCGTGCTGCCTGTCGCGTCTTTTATGGCTTGCTCTACATCGCTCAAAGTGGCCACGCCGAACAGGCGGCCTTCATCGTCAACAACTGGAAAGCCGTGGTGCCCTGTTCTTTCGAACTCGTTTATCAGCTCACTTACGGGCATGTCGGGTGGAATGGTGGGGAAATCCCGTGTCATCATTCCTCCGACGGTAGTATCCCCTAGCGGATCAAGTTCCCCCTCCATGATCTCGACACCTTCCTGCCGCACCCTCTTGGTGTATATCGACTCTCGGCTCAAGCGTTGCGCAATGAAGGTGCTCGTCGCCACTGCAACGATCAAAGGTATGATAATTAGATAGTCGCGGGTGATTTCGAAGAGAATGAGAACGGCAGTGATCGGCGCGTAAGAGGACGCAGCGAACACCGCTCCCATGCCGACCAGGGCATACGCACCCGCTTGTGGAGCCACTGTCGGAAAGGCTGCATGGATTCCTGCGCCGAACGCTCCACCAAGCATTGCTCCCATGAACAGGGCAGGGGCGAATGTGCCGCCACGGCCCCCACTCCCCAGGGTCAGAGAAGTGGTCACAATCTTCAGGAGGCACAAAGCGACCAGCGTGCCTGAACCGAAGACGCCCAGGATGGCTAATTCTGCCCCCTCGTAGCCTACCCCAAAGACATGGGGGAAAAACGCCCCTGCTACGCCGACGCCGAGTCCGCCAATGGCTGGCTTTACATAGTCGGGGAGTCGCCATCTCTTGAAAAGGTCTTCAAGCTTGTACATGAGCACGATGAAGCTTAAGGCGGCGAAGGCGGCGAGGATACCGAGGATTATGTAGAACAGTATCTCCCAGCCGCTGGACCATGTGTATTCTGGCACATGGCTGAAGATGGGGCTATCGCCAAAAAAGTAGCGGGCCACGTAGGATGCTCCAACTGAGCTTACCCCGACCAAGATGAAGTTGCGTACCGAGAAGCGGCGCAAGATCAATTCTTGTGCGAAGAAGATACCAGC
>CAZYLE010000113.1:4361-5713 GCA_964648675.1 uncultured Dehalococcoidales bacterium | reverse complement strand
AGGATGGCATAGCTGAGCCCGGCGACTGGTGGTACCCATCGCCGTGGTACATACCACAGCAGGACAAAATATCGGCGGTACCCCGCTAGTTACGATGGAATTAAACATATCAAATATGGAAGGAGAGTGAGATGCCAATTAAGATGCCAACGACACAATGTGGGCAGACAAAAACAAATCCAGGGCATGGTCCATTTGACGAGTTTCCCGTTGAGAGTAAGTGGGACGTCGCTGTCATAGGAGGGGGGCCAAATGGGCTAATGGCAGCAGCCTATCTGGCTAAAGCCGGGTTGAAGGTCATCGTCCTCGAGCGCAGGCCGGAGGCCGGGGGTGGCCTGGCTACCGAGGAGATCCTCTTTCCTTGCTACTATACTCACCCGCATGTCCTGTACCACTTGATGGTTGACTACATGCCGGTACTCAGGGACTTCAACCTCGACATGCATGGCCTTGTCTGGGTCAAGCCCAACTACCAGACTGGCATGGTATTCGAGGATGGTAAGTCGCTACTTCTGACGCGCATGATTGCGGATACCTGGGATTCCTTTGCCAAGCATTCGTTCAAAGATGCCGTGGCCTTCGGCAAGCTGATACGCAGGTGGCAAGAAATCGTCAAGGACATTATCGGGCCGCTTACCTACATACCGGCGCAATCTCCGGTGGAGTTGAGCGTAACCCTAAACCGCAGCGATGTCGGCCGTGAGATGCTGGAACTCGCCGAGCGCAGCCCTCTGGAGATCATAACCGACGTCTTCGAGAACGACCGCATCCGCGCTCTGTTGCTATATACCAGTTGCATGTGGGGTCTTGACCCCAGGGAGAGCGGAATCGGTTTCTTTGTCCCCTTACTTCTCGACCGTGGCATGAACAAGTGCTACTGCTACGGTGGGTCGCACAAGTTTGCTGGCGCCCTGATTCGGGAGATCGTCAGGGAAGGGGGAATAATTCTGGATGCCGCCGAGGTGAGTAAAGTCATCCTGCAGAATGGTCGCGCTATTGGCGTCGAAACCACTGAGGGGCACACCATACTAGCCAAAGCGGTCATCTCCACCCTCGACCCCCACAGCACTTTCCTCGACCTTGTTGGCGGCGACAATCTGCCTGGGACGCTGAAGGAGTCAGTGGAGGGGTGGAAGTATGACAAGTGGAGCTTCTACACCCTGCACGTTGCCACCAAGGAGCGCCCGCAATACGCCTGTGATGACCCCTGGGTCAGCGAGGCCTTCATGACCCTCTTCGGTTTTGAGAGCACCGACCAGCTTCTGGCCCACTGGGACAACGTGATAGCAGGCAAGTTGGCCGACAATTTTGGCGGCCATGCCACCTGCCAGACCTTCTTTGACCCTTTCCTC
>CAZYLE010000113.1:115-4351 GCA_964648675.1 uncultured Dehalococcoidales bacterium | reverse complement strand
CAGGCGATCATGTTTCCTTCTTCCAGATGCATGCCCCCTACGAAATTGAAGGTGGCTGGGAAAAGCGGGGTAAGGAACTGGAGGAGAAGATACTGGCCAAGTGGCAAAAGGCAGCCCCCAACATGAAGCGGGAGAACATCATTAAGACCGTCTTCGAGACACCGGAGGATGTCGAGATCCGTTTCCCGCAAATGCGCCGCGGCGCCATCAAGCATGGCGATTACAACCCGATGCAATTGGGTAATTTCCGTCCCAACACCGACTGCTCCGGCACCAATACACCCATCGAGGGGTTGTACGTGGGCGGTGTGTCCACCTATCCTGGAGGGCTGGTGCTTGGCGGACCTGGTTATCTTGTTGCCAACAAAGTGGCGGAAGACCTGGGCGTTGCCAAGTGGTGGAAACCCACTCGAGAGATGGAGCGGTACATTAAGACATATCTGGAATGACCACCATAACCACGACATGGTGTTTGGGATGATAGGAGGTAGTGGTAGAAATATGAAGTTGTATAGTACGGGGGATTGTGCAAAGTGAAAGTATGGTCAAAAGGGCTAGGAAAGCAAGCGCTAAATATAGACTTCGCTAAATGTGATGTGACTTGGGAGGGGAACGAGGTCTTAATCATAGGCATTCTGCGCAACAAGGGGACTATCTGGAACGCTAGAGTGACCTTCACCAGGGGAGACCTTTCCGGGCTGATGCATCTCGTCTTTTCATTCGCAATGATGCGTCACCTCCTATTCAACCTCATCGGCTTCTTTACCTTTGTACGCGACAAGTTCATTTTGAGGCGCATGGGGCTGAAACCGAAGAAAGGCACTTCATGAACAGCAAATTCCAATATTGATAGAGGGAATTAAAAAGGATGAGAGTATGGTCGCAAGGATTGGGAAAGCAAGAGCTAGTTTTGGATTTCGCCAAAAGCAATGTAACGCGAGAGGAAGGCAAGATATTCATCAGAGGCATAGTACAGGAACCGGTCAACTGGAATTTTGAGATAACAATATATAAGGAGGATGTGCCGGGGTTTTATAATGTCTTGTTCTCGATTCCCGTAGCACGCTTTTCACTGAAGAACTTAAAGGATGTATTCAAGTTCATTAACGACAAGTTTATCCTGAGGAAAATGGGGATGAAACCGAGCGAGAGCAAGAGCGCAAGTTCATGAGAGGCGCTTTGCTCTCCTCTTCCTGGTAGACTGAGAACTGGATATGATTGGTAACAATCAGCCCAAATCTTGATATCAAGATATAAGGCTGTATAGAAGTGTAGTTGCCCAATTTATTGGGCAGCGCTTAGAATTGTCAATGGCGCATTGATTGGGTAGCTACAAGAATTGGAGGGCGAGGAACTCCCAATATCCTCAAAATTAAAGGGCAGATAAGGAGGCGAGAATGGACGGATATGCGGGCACAATACTTACAGTCAACTTGAGTAATGGGAAGGTGACAAAGGAGCCACTCAGAGACGATCTGATGCGGGACTACATCGGAGGCGAAGGTTTTGGTACCCGGTTGTTATGGGAAAGAGTGAAGCCTGGGATAGACCCCCTCTCCCCCGAGAATGTACTGATACTTTCCACCACCGCCTTCAGTGGCTCGGTATTCCCTCCCGGCTCGCGAACCATCTTGAACTACAAATCACCGCTTACTGGATGCTACGGGCAGAATGGTATGGGAGGCAGTTTTGCCCCCCACCTGAAGTTCGCTGGCTACGACGTGCTTGTCGTCGAAGGGAAGGCGGATAAGCCGGTCTACATCTTTATAGACAATGAGGATGTGCAGATTAGGGACGCCACCAACCTGTGGGGAAAGCTAGGCGGAGAGACAGACGCATTGCTACAAGAGGAGATAGGCGACACAAATCTCGAAATCATTCGTATCGGGCCACCAGGGGAGAACTTGAACCGGCTGGCATGCATGACCGCGGGGTACAACCGGGCCTTTGGTAAGGGAGGTAATGGGGCGGTGGCAGGGTCGAAGAACCTCAAGGCAATCGTCGTACGCGGCAGAGGTGTGATCCCTGCCCATGACCCGGCGCGCCTGAAGGAGATCGGCACGAAAGTCTACAATAAGTCTAGACAAGGCGTGGGGGCTATGGTAATTGACAGTCATATACATTTCCTCAGCGCGCCCTACATGATGACGATGGGCATCCCGGTGCGTCACTTCCAGCAGGCCGATTGGGAAAAAGGAGCGAATCTGTACTGGGATCCAATAAGGGACCAGCTCTATACCGGTGAGAACTACTACTGCTGGGGCTGTCCGGTAAAAGCGGGAAAGGTTCTGTCACCAAAGAAAGGCCCCTATAAAGGTCATAAAGTTGATGTAAAGGTCGAGGCGGTATGGTCCTGGGGTTATAACATGATGATAGATGACCTAGACGTCCTCACTGAGATCTTCTACCGATGTGCTCAAAATGGGGTCGATATCAATGGCAGCGCTGAGTGGGCCGGGTGGCTGGCTGAGTGCCAGGAGCGAGGCATCCTGACGCCTGCTGATTGCGGAGGACTGGAGGTCAAGTTCGGCGATGGTGAGTCCTGCCTCAGGCTGTTAGACGCCATTTTTGCCCGTAAGGGGTTCGGGGACATACTGGCTGAGGGACCAAAGATAGCGGCCGAGACGGTGGGCAAAGGCTCGGAGAAATACGTCATGCACTCTAAGGGCTCGCCACTGGAAGCCGAGGAGTTCAGGTCTGACAAGGCGCTTCTGCTTGGCACTGCTACCCAGGAGAGAGGCGGAAGTGTGAATAAGAATTGGACCTACGCCGTTACCTATGGCAACTTTCTTCAGTCAGATGTTACCGGATTGACCGAGAAACCTAATCCCCTCGAGGAGAAGGGTATCGCAAAGTGGTTCAAGCCTTTTAAGGAGGCGGTCCCCGGGATTATGAACACCATGGGAGGCTGCGTAATTCTCTGGTGGATGGGAGGAGTTAGTTCATCTGATTCGCTGGAAGGATACAAATATTTAACCGGGCGTGACGTCAGTATGAAAGAAGGCCTCAAGACTGGTGAACGAATTATCAATCTGGCCAGGGCGTTCAACGCCAGAGAGGGTATCGGCAGGAAGGATGATACCATGCCCGAAAGGTTTCTCACCGAACCAGTAAAGGGAGGACCGACTGACGGCACCCGGGTAGAAGACTTCGACGCCATGCTTGATGAGTACTACACCGAGTGCGGATGGGACGTTGAAGCCGGGTGGCCCACTCGGGCCAAGCTTCAGGAACTGGGGTTGAAGGACGCCGCAGACCAACTGTATAAATAGGGAGAGCATAAAGAGGGCTCGTTTCTGAATGTCTTGGTTGAGCTTTATGTCGAGAAGGGTGGTGCTAATGAGAAATTAGGGTCTAAGGCAGGCTAAGGGCTAATCAGGCAAGGAGGTAATGAAATGGAAAAAGCAATTGCCGAGAAGAAAGAAAACAGGTTTATGAAAGAGTTGATCAGCGATGCTGATCAGATGTTTATACAGGTAATGCGCGACTTCGTCGACCGGGAGATTATGCCGGTGCGCAACCTCATCGACGCTGACAGTCGCGCCGACTTCAAACTGATCAGGGAGCTTCAGGGGAAGCTCAGGGCTCTCGGGGCGGGAGCCAGATCCATGTTGCCCCCTAAATACGGGGGAATGGGCATTCAGTCACTGCTGTCCGCCTGCGTTTTCCTCGAGGAGCTTGCCCGCGGTGATGCCGGGCTCGCATGCGCGTCGGGTGGCGCCGGCTGGGCCATGAGACCGGCGATCGCGGCATACAATGAGGGGTACAACAGCAGAGTACTCGACGACTTCCATGAGAAACTCTCCGGCGAGGAGATGTACGTATGCTGCTTTGCCATGACCGAGCCCGAAGGGGGCTGCAACATCGAGAACATCGACATGCATGGCAAGGGTATCGCCACCACGGCAAGGCTCGAAGGCGACGAGTGGGTGATAAATGGCGCCAAGATATGGCCCACCAACTCCGGTATCTCTCAGCTCTACTGCGTTATCTGCCAGACAGACCCTAAACTGGGCGATGAGGGAATTGCCCTGATCTACGTGCCGGTGCCAATCGAGGGCTTCAGCTTCGGTGGGTTCGAGGACAAGATGGGGTTCCGCTCCAGTAGAGAGGGCGCATTCTGGTTCGACAACGTGCGCGTACCCAAGGACTACCGCGCCGCTGGACCGGGCAAGGATGCCGATCTGCTCCACGACAACCTCATCTTCGCCCGTGCCTTCAGCGCGGGATGGGCGG
>CAZYLE010000113.1:0-105 GCA_964648675.1 uncultured Dehalococcoidales bacterium | reverse complement strand
TTCGGCAGCATACCATCGCCGCTAACATGCTGGCCGACATGGCCATCGGAATTCAGGTCGGCAGGGACTGCTACGTCAATGCTGCCTACATGTATGACCACCCCG
>CAZYLE010000112.1:0-5746 GCA_964648675.1 uncultured Dehalococcoidales bacterium | reverse complement strand
CGGATACTGCCGTCATTCTAGTGGTAGTCGTTGCTAACGCGATAATAGGATTCGTGCAGGAAGGCAAGGCTGAGGCCTCCATGGAAGTCCTCACCAGGCTGATGGTGCCCCGCTGCACTGTGCTGCGTGGCGGAGAGCAGGTGGACATATGGGCGCGTGAGGTCGTTCCCGGGGATATTGTCTTACTTGAGGAAGGGGATCGCGTACCGGCTGACTTGCGGCTGTTTCGTGCCAAGAACCTTGCCGCCAACGAAGCCACTCTCACCGGTGAATCGGTCCCGGCGGACAAGGTCGTCAAGCCCATCTCAGCCGCCAATCTAGTACCGGCGGATCAGCGCAACATGGCATTCACTGGCACCTTCGTCACACGGGGCTCGGGGGGTGGTGTGGTCGTGGCAACAGGTGAACGCACCGAGATCGGCAAGATTGCGGGGCTGATTGAACAGATCCCTAGAGCTGTCGCTGCACCCTTCATGAGGAAGGTGGCACGGTTCACCAAGACCCTCGTCATCATCGTTCTCGTCTTAGCCACGGTCAATCTTGTCCTAGGAGCCACTCTGGGCGGCTATAGCCTGGTGTACTCCTTCCTTGCCTCAGTATCCCTCACCGTTGCTGTTATTCCCGAAGGCCTGCCGGCCATACTAACGATCGCTCTGGCCATCGGCGCGAGGGCTATGGCACACAGCAATACCCTTGTGAGAAGACTGCCGGCGGTGGAAACCGTCGGCTCAGCCACCGTCATATGCTCTGACAAGACGGGCACGCTCACCAGGAATGAAATGACGGTCACGCGAATCTTCTGCGGGGGCAAGTACTACAGTGTCACCGGTGTGGGATATAACCCGCGAGGCGAGTTCCATCTCGATGGGCAGACGATAAACCAGGCACTGCCGGGTGAGTTAAGCGACACCCTGCGAGCCGGGTTCCTGTGCAACAATGCTGCGGTGGAGTACTCCGAAGACGGCTACCAGGTCTCGGGAGACCCCACAGAGGGGGCTCTCAAAGTGGCGGCAGTTAAAGCTGGAATCACTCAGACGTTCGAGAGATTGGATGAGTTGCCTTTCGATTCGGAACAGCGCTATATGGCCACCCTCAACCAGGATGCCGAACGAAACGTTATCTATGCCAAGGGATCACCGGAGAAAGTGTTGCACATGTGCCAGTTGGAGACAGCCAACGGGGTAACAAGGCCTCTGGAGATCGAAACTGTGATGCACAGGGTGGACGAGATGGCCCAGGAAGCGTTGCGGGTGCTGGCTCTGGCCTACAAGACGGTGCCCACAGACAAAGTGTCGATCACGCCGGATGACATGGAAGGACTGGTCTTCCTCGGGCTCCAAGGCATGATAGACTCTCCAAGAGAAGAAGCGATTGAAGCAGTGGCCAGATGCAAGAGGGCAGGGGTAAGGGTGGTGATGATAACAGGTGACCATCCTCAGACGGCCAAAGCCGTCGCACAGAGCTTGGGCATCGAGAACAGCGATCAAGTGCTCACCGGGGAGGACTTGACACGTCTGAGCGACGAGGAGCTTTCCAGTATCGTGGAGAACGTCTCGGTATATGCCAGGGTTGCTCCGGCGCATAAGTTCAGGGTGGCAACTCAACTCCAGAAAAGGGGCCATATTGTGGCCATGACTGGCGACGGTGTCAACGATGCCCCTGCATTGAAGGCGGCCGATCTGGGCATTGCCATGGGAATAAAGGGAACCGATGTAGCCAAGGAGGCCTCCGACATCATCTTGGTCGACGACAATTTCGCCAGCATAGTCAGGGCCATGGAGGAGGGCAGGCACACCTTTGAGAACATCCGCAAGGTGATTCTCTACACACTCCCAACCCAAGGAGGACAGGGACTGCTGGTGCTGGGGGCAATAGCGCTGGTGCCATTAATACCCCTCTTCGCACTGCGCCTACCTCTGGAGCCGATACAGATCCTGTGGATAAACCTCTACGATGTCATAGTCCTTTCCCTGCCGCTCCTGTGGGAGCCTCGAGAGAGAGATCTGCTCGAAAGGCCGCCTCGCGATCCTAAGGAACCCTTGGCCAATACGCTTTTCTTCAGGAAAGTGGGGCTTGTCTCGGTGCTGATGGCCATTGCGGCGTTTGCCATGTTCTACTATTATGGGATGCCAGCATTGTCGGGCTCGGTGGTCGATGAGGTGCGCCTGGCGCAAGCCCAGACTGCAGCCTTCATGACTGTCATGATGGTCCATGTCTTCTACCTACTCACAGCGCGGTCTCTGACAAGGTCCGTGTTCACCATGAATCCGTTCTCCAACAGGCGGGTGAGCATCGGCATAGCTATCACCGTCGCGCTGCACTTGCTCATACTGTATGTTCTTCCTCACGTGGGGGTGAACCCGTTCCGGGTGGAGGCTTTCCCGGCTCAGTGGTGGATTCCTATAGTCGCGCTGGGGATCGTCACGCTGCTCATTATTGATCTGGAGAAGATCACAGTAGAAAGGGTGGCGAGGCGCTCCTCCAGGGCTGCAATAGAGGATGCGGAGTCCTAGGCTGAAACTATCCATCTGTCTTTGCCAGCGAGCCAAATGTGCGGACACGCCCGACTGGCATCCGTGATGGCCTATAAACGTGTTTGCAGGAAAGGCCGGGGCAACCTCGTGTCCAGAAGATCCGCCACTCGGTCGGACGACCGCATGACGTAGGGACCGGTGACTGATGCGAGAGCGGTTACTGTAGCTGTCACTGGGTAGAGAGGAGCGAGCACCGTGCCTGAATCCACTCCTGCCTTTGCGGTTGCCAACGTGAACTCGCCCATTTCACCCTGGCTCATTCCTACGCGGAGGGAAGTCCTGTCGCTTTGGCCGGCAACGAAAGTAGCGACGGTGTTGCCTACGACCTTGCCTAGTATGAAGACCACAGCCACCATCGCCGCTGGAACGATGAACTGTGTGATGTCACGGATGTTTATGAGCATACCTATCGCCACGAAGAAGAGAACAGCGAACATGTCACTTATCGGTGACACCTTCTCCACAACTTCTTCTGAACCCTGGGTATCGCCTACCAAGGCACCCATTATGAAAGCGCTGGCAGCCTTATCGCGCCGACATCAGTCACTGGTGGGATAGGGAGAGCGTAGAGGCCGATGATCAGGCCCACTATCAAATAGCCCAGTACCGGAGGCTGGCGAAGCTGCTCTAAGGACTTCTCACCAGATTCAAAACAAGCGGGTGCTTGTTTTACCTGGTCGATTAAGCTATGATTTATCGGTACACTCAGGTGTTGTCATGAGAGAACGGGAGGGCAGACAGCGGGTCGTGATCGAGAGCGTGGCCCCTGAGGTCGACTGCGGTCGCTTCCCCATCAAGCGAATCATCGGCGAGAACGTTACCGTTCAGGCGGACATCTTTGCCGATGGTAACGATGTGCTCTCAGCCGTTCTCCTATACAGGAAGGAGAGCGAGCCGCAGTGGAGCGAGGCGGCCATGGAACCACTGGTCAATGACCGCTGGCGCGGTTCCTTCGCCGTCACGGAAACTGGCCAGTATCGGTACACCATTCAGGCCTGGGTTGACAGGTTCAAGTCGTGGCGGCGCGACCTGGAGAAGACGGTCGAGGCCGAGCAGGACATCTCAGTGGAGCTGCTGGTCGGGGCTGAGTTGCTCGAAGACGTGGGGCAGCGAGCATCGGGCGCCGATGTGGATGGGCTGAAGCGATGTGGGGAGACGTTGAGGTCGAAGGACGACCCTCTTCCAGATCTGATCCAGTTTGCTCTTAGTGATGACTTAGCGTTACTGGTAGACAGGCATCCAGAGAGGCAGATGGCCATCACCTACCCCAAGGAACTTGAGGTGACGGTGGACACGGAGAGGGCCGGCTTCGGCGCGTGGTATGAGATTTTCCCTCGCTCCTGTGCTCCTGAGCCGGGACGACACGGTACATTCAAGGACTGCGAGGCTCGGCTGGAATACGTGGCCTCCATGGGCTTCGATGTTCTCTACTTGCCACCCATACACCCGATCGGACGCACTCATCGAAAAGGCAGCAACAATGTTGAGACAGGGGGTCCAGATGACCCCGGCAGTCCCTGGGCGGTCGGGGCCGATGAGGGGGGTCACAAGGCGATCCACCCTCAACTTGGCACATTGGAAGGCTTCCAACAGCTGGCGGCGAGGGCAAGGCAGTTTGGTATCGAGATCGCCTTGGACCTGGTATTCAGTTGTACGCCGGACCACCCCTACGTCAAGGAGCACCCCGAATGGTTCCGCCACCGACCGGACGGTAGCGTCCAATACGCCGAGAATCCGCCGAAGAAGTATCAGGACATATACCCTCTCGACTTTGAGACCGAGAACTGGCAAGAGTTGTGGGAGGAAATGAAGAGCATCGTGGTCTACTGGATTGAGCAGGGGATACGTATATTCCGCATTGACAACCCCCATACCAAGCCCTTTGAGTTCTGGGAGTGGCTGATACACAACATCAAACGAATTTATCCGGACGTCATATTCCTTTCGGAGGCATTCACCAGGCCCAAGATCATGTATCAGCTGGCCAAGCTCGGTTTCACCCAGTCATACACCTATTTCGCATGGCGAAACACCAAGTGGGAACTGACCCAGTACTTCACTGAGCTCACCCAGAGTGACGTACGTGAGTTCTTCCGCCCCAGCCTCTGGACAAACACGCCTGACATCCTCACCGAGTATCTACAAGTTGGCGGGCGCCCCGCCTTCATGACGCGGCTGGTGCTGGCGGCCACACTGGGGGCCAACTACGGCATCTACGGACCAGCCTTCGAGCTTTGTGAAAACCTTCCGCGCCAGCCGGGAAGCGAGGAATATCTAGACTCCGAGAAGTACGAAATAAAGAATTGGGACGTGAACGAACCGGGGAGCTTGAAAAATCTCATCGCTCGGGTCAACCGAATACGGCGCGAGAACCCTGCCCTCCATGGCGACTGGAGCCTCCGTTTCCACGAGGCAGACAACGAGCAGCTCATCTGCTACAGCAAGCAGACCGAAGACCTCTCCAATGTCATTCTCGTCGCGGTGAATCTTGACCCGCACCACACACAGTCAGGGTGGGTCCAGGTCGACCTCGATCCACTTGGCCTAGATTCACGAGAGCCCTATCAGGTCCACGACTTACTGGGCGACGGGCGGTACCTATGGCACGGTGCAACGAACTACGTCGAGCTCAACCCACAGGTCGTTCCGGCGCACATCTTCCGTTTGCGTCGCCGCATCCGGACGGAACGCGATTCCGATTATTACACGTAGAGTCCGCTACAATGATGACAAGTCGAGAAGAACCTCTCTGGCTGGATGACGAAGCCCTTTGGTACAAGGACGCCATCATTTATGAGTTGCACGTCCGAGCTTTTCATGATAGCGACGGTGATGGCATCGGGGACTTCCCCGGCTTGACCGAGAAACTGGACTACCTCCAGGACCTGGGCGTCACTGCCATATGGCTTCTCCCATTCTATCCATCTCCCCTCAAGGACGACGGATATGACATCGCCAGCTACGCCGATGTACACCCGAGCTACGGCACGCTGCGCGACTTCAAATCCTTCCTCCGTGAGGCCAACTGGCGCGGGCTGCGCGTCATCAACGAGTTGGTGCTCAACCACACCTCCGATCAGCACCCGTGGTTTCGACGGGCGCGGCGGTCCCGACCGGGAAGCCGCTGGCGGGAATTCTACGTGTGGAGTGATACGCCAGAGCGGTATAGAGATGCCCGCATCATCTTCAAAGACTTCGAGCGGTCAAACTGG
>CAZYLE010000111.1:5261-5864 GCA_964648675.1 uncultured Dehalococcoidales bacterium | reverse complement strand
TGTCGTCAATATAGGTATAGTCCCTCTTGGTCGTGCCATTGCCAAAGAGAATGACCTCCTCTCCCTGGTCTACCATCCTGACGAAGCGGTGGATTGCCATCTCCGGCCTCTGTCGAGGCCCATATACGGTGAACAGCCTGAGCACCACTACGGGCAGGTCATAGAGGTAGCTGTAGGTGCGGCAGAAGAACTCCGCTGCTGCCTTAGAGGCGGCGTAGGGCGAGATGGGATAGCCCATCTCTGCCTCCTTGAATGGAGCTTTGCCATTCAGGCCATAGACAGAGGAGGAGGAGGCAAAAAGGAACTGCCTGACCCCAGAAACTCGGCTGGCCTCTAGCAGGTTTATCGTCCCCCCGATATTGACATCCTGATAAAGGAGTGGCTGCTCCAGGGAGGGCCTGACCCCAGGCCGGGCAGCAAGGTGCACCACCACATCGATATCCTTTTTTGAGAAAACGCGGCTGAGCAGCGAAGCGTCCCGCATGTCTCCCTCCACAAGCAGGAAGCCATGTTTTCCCTCAAGGGCATGGACATTGTTCCGCTTGATGGCGGGCGAGTAGAAATCATCGAAGTTGTCCAGCCCTACGACCCGGTGGCCCAGAC
>CAZYLE010000111.1:3312-5251 GCA_964648675.1 uncultured Dehalococcoidales bacterium | reverse complement strand
GCAGCCGCTCCGCCAGGTGAGAGCCGATGAAACCCGCAGCGCCGGTGACCAAGATTGCTCCCTTCATGCCATATCCTCCTCATCACTGTCTTCTTCCTTCGCCTCCCACGTGGATTCATCCAGGTCCCACGTAGATTCAGCCAAGGAAGATGAGCGCGCACGCCTGACCAGTCCCTTGAAGTTAAGTCCCAGCCAGGCACCACACACGCCCAGCACCGCGCCTATCATCAGGGCATTCCGCCCTCTTACCTTGTCCACAGGCACAGGCGTGGGGCTTGACGGCTCGCGAGCCATGAAGAGGCCGCTAACCGCCTGCTCACTGTCCAGCTCTGTGGGTGGTGAGGTCAGGACGGCAGCCAAGTTATTGAGCTGTCCGGCTAGCGCACGTACTTTTGCAGAGGCGACAGCATAGTCTACATCACCGCTCTCGACTTGCATCTGGACCTCAAGGTCGTCTCGCTCCTTGGTAGCTTCCGCTAGCGCGGCACTCACCCTCTCGATTTGGGCCAGAGTCTCCTGGTATTCCGCTCCGCCCAGACCGGCAGCGATAAAAGAGGCCAGCCTGCTGGCCAAGTTATCCAGTTGGATCTGCAGTGCCCCAATCATGGCCACGGCTGTTCTATACGCTGCGTCCAGGTCTTCATGCTCGGCTTCGCCATTCGAGGTGAGGGCGGCGAGCTCATTCTGGGCTTCGGTTAGGGCAAGCTTGACTGTATTGAATCTCTGCAGGCTACCCTGGTACTGTGCTTCTTGCATCGCTTGATCCTCGGCGATCAAATAGGATTCGAAGACTTGAGGTATCAGTGTGGCCAGAAATCTGCTCTCCTCCGCGCTCTGGCTGGTCGCTTGTATCTCGATTGTGGTACCTACGTCTCCCCACATCAGTCTGACCCTTGTCATTTGGGCCAACTCCTCAGATGTATGAGCATACTCGGGGACGTCCTCAGCCAGCTCCCGGCCCAGGAAGTCGTAGAAGGAGTAGCTCGTTAGCCTGTACGCCCAGTACTGTGCCCGACGATTCAGGGTCGTTCTGTCTGTGGGAGCAACGCCCGTGCCCAGGGGCTCAACTGTCACGGTGCTTCCGTAGACCGCGGGCGGTGAGTCAAAAACGCCCTCAATTCTAATCAGGGGCCACCCCGCTTGAACGTTCAACGTCACCGGGCTGACGGCCCAGTAGCCTAGGCCAGCCGCAGCCCCGATAATGAGCCCCACAGCTAGTATTATGATGGAGCGGCGTCTGAAGATTGGAACCATGTTTAGCCTCCTTTTTCCGTCAATGCAGCTGACTCCAGCCGCGAGCCAACGAAGTCTCGAATGCAGCTGCAAACATATTCTATTTCCTCGGTAGTGAGTTCGGGGTACAAGGGAAGGGAAAGTATCTCATTAGTTGCCTTCTCGGTGATGGGCAAAGAGGTGCTATTGCCGCAATAACGTCGGCATGCCTCCTGCAAGTGGATGGGGATGGGGTAGTGCATCCCTGTGGCCACGCCGTTGGCCGCGAGATAGGCTCGCAGTTGGTCGCGGGCAAGGGTCCTGATGACGTAAAGATGGTAGACATGCGTCGCCCAAGGCATCTCTGCTGGTTTCACTACCGATCCAGGTAGAGCCGCCTCGTATGCCCGGGCAAGGCTGCGCCTCTTCTCGTTCCACTCATCCAAGTGGCGAAGTTTCACCCTGAGCACAGCGGCCTGAATCTCGTCAAGGCGGCCGTTGATCCCCAGGAGACGGTGATAGTACTTGGTATCTTGACCATGGTCTCGCAGCATCTTGCATCTGCTGGCTATGTCGGGGTCAGAGGTTACGATCATCCCTGCCTCGCCATAGGCCCCCAGGTTCTTGGTGAAATAGAAACTGAAACAGCCGGCATCCCCGAAAGAGCCCGTGCGACGCCCCAGGTACTCGGCGCCGTGCGCCTGACAGCAGTCGTCAACAAATTCCA
>CAZYLE010000111.1:0-3302 GCA_964648675.1 uncultured Dehalococcoidales bacterium | reverse complement strand
ACCTTCTATTTGGGATATATCTATGTTGTAGGTTTTGAGGTCAATATCGACGAAGATGGGCCTGGCTCCCACCATAGCTATGGCTTCCACCGTGGCAAAAAAGGTATTGGAAACGGTGATCACCTCGTCCCCTTGCCTTACTCCGCAGGCAACCAGAGCAAGGTACAGGGCTTCGGTTCCCGAGCCCACTCCGATGGCGAATTCAGTCCCGCAGTAGCGGGCGAACTCGGCCTCAAACGCCTGAACATTCGGACCCAGGAAGAGCTGCATGCTGTCCAGGGCTTTGGCTATCTCAGCCAGCACCTCCTCGCGAACCGCATGATATTGTCTCGTGAGATCAACCAAGGGTATATGCATCTTGGAGCCTCTCAATGAGATGAACATAGGGCTTGTCCCGAAGCCCGGTGGTGCAAAGCAAGTCCTCAATCTTCCCCACGACCCGGGCCGGGTTGCCATAGGCCACTGCTCTGGGTGCAATGTCCCGTGTGACCACGCTTCCAGCGCCGATAAGGGCGTACTCGCCGATGGTTACCCGGGGGAGCACGCAGGTATTGACGCCAAGCTGGGCTCCCCTTCGCACAACGGGCCCCCTCATGCACTCGAGGGCATCCGGACACCCTGGATGGATATCGTTTGCCAGACAAACCCCAGGGGCTAGGAAGGCGTCGTCCTCAATAGTGGTGAACTGAGCAACGTAGACGTTGTGATGGATTTTGACGTTGTTCCCTATCCTGCAGCCATAGTCAACGGTGGAGTTGTTCCAGATGCGGAGGTTATCCCCAATGATGTTTCGCTCCCTGATGACCACGTTGTGGCCTGTTTCCAGGGCGCAACCAATGGAGCTGCCGGCGTAGATGACAGTCCCATGCCGAATGCGAGCGTTGGGCCCGACGACAAGGACAGGGGCAGGATCCTCGTCAGAGGATGCAGCATACCCCAGAATCACGCCGGCATCTATGACCGCGTTTCTTCCCAGTTGCACAGCGGTGCCGTATTTCTGTCGATCGTTGATGAGGGCTCGCTTCTGGGCTCTCATTTATTGACTCACCTCCGCGAACTCTGCCGAACAGGTCTTGGCAAGGGATGCCGCCGAGGGTACCGTCTCTCGGCTGCCGCCGTTCATGAGTGACTTGGTTGCCACCTCCAATACATTGACCACCTTGAGTCCTGCCCAGCTATCGCTCCTGGGTCTTTTCCCTTCTAGTATGCACTGGAGGAAATCAATGCACTCCAGCTTCAAAGGCTCGGCATTGGAAATGAAGGGGATGGTCACATCGCCGAAGCGATAGCGAGGAGGCCAGGCGGAGAAGTTGTCGTCCTCAGGAGCAGCCACTCCCTTATCGTATATGCGTATTTTCTCTGAATCTGAGACATCGTCATAGACCGCCATTTTCCTGCTGCCGACGATGGTCATCTGGCGCACCTTACACGGATCAAGCCAGCTCACGTGTACATGCGCCAGGACTTCGCCAGGGAACCCCATATCCAAGTACGCCACATCGCAAACAGCAGGGTCAATATGTGCTGCTCCACGGGCGCTTACTGCAATAGGGTCCTGGTCTAACAGGTAGAGCACGATGCTGGTGTCGTGCGGAGCCAGGTCCCAGAGGACATTGACGTCAGCGCGGAAGAGGCCCAGGTTGAGCCGAGCGGAATCGATATAGTAGATCTCCCCCAGCTCACCGCTCCTCACCAGTTGCCGCAGGAACTCCACAGCGGGATGGTAGACAAAGGTATGCCCCACCATCAGCACCCTTTTTCGGTTTTCAGCCAGTGCAATAAGCTCCAGGGCCTCCCGGTTGCCGCTAGTCAATGGCTTCTCGACCAGAACATGCTTGTCATGTAGCAATGCCTCTTTGGCGAGTTGAAAATGCGAGCCAACTGGCGTAGCTATAACCACAGCATCCACATCCCCTTTGAGAAGGTCCTCGAAGTGTGAGGTGATCGCCAGATAGGGATACTGGGCTTGCGCTTCCTTAAGTCGCTCCTGGTCAGGGTCGCAGACCACGGCTACTCTTGCCTCGGGCAGGCTGTGGAAGACCCTGACATGCTTCGCCCCCCAGTATCCGCATCCGGCAATGCCAACATTAACCACGGTAGACCTCCTTCCCTCCCCGATAGCTGCCATCTCGGCCGAGAACGACACCTATGGTTCGGAACAATATTTTGCAGTCGAGCAGCAGCGACCGGCTGTCAGCGTACTCGATATCGAGCTTCACCATTTCCTCGAAGGAAAGCCGATTTAATCCCGATACCTGCCACAGCCCGGTCATGCCTGGCGTGACCGAGAGCCTCTTCCGGTGCCAGTCTCGATACATTTCCACAGCAAAAGGAATATCCGGCCTTGGGCCGACAAGCGACATCTCGCCCTTCACCACGTTGAACAGTTGAGGAAGCTCATCAAGGTTAGTCCGGCGCAGGAAAGCCCCGAACCGGGTTACACGTTGGTCGTCTGGAATCTTGTACAGGGCTTTCCCCTGATGGTCCACCGTGTAGGGGACGTCTTCAGTTATCAGCCTACTCACATATTCCTTGTACTGGCTGTCATCGCCGTTCACGTGCATGGTTCGGAACTTGTGAATATTGAACCGGCGACCGTTTTCACCCACTCGCTCCTGGGTGAATACTGCTCGCCCAGGCGAATCGAGCCTTATCATGATCGCTATTAGAGCAAGCGAAGGAGATAGCACCACTACCATTACTAGCGCCAGAAAACGGTCAATGATTCTCTTCCAATACGGATTTGAGAATAGGTAGCGAACCCTTTGCTCGTTGTTCAGGACGGTCATGCGTTCGACCCTCTTTCCCCTGAGGCGGTTCTACAACCTGTCAGGGCACAAGGCGAATTGCTGCCGATGAACCCGCCATTGACTCGGCTTTGTGGGCAGCCTTGCTCCGAGTCACCATCCATATCCACTGACTGTAGCGCATCGCAGTCAAATGCGGGTAGAAGATCGGTTGGAATTCGGTTATGTTCCATGGCAGCCTACTCCCTTTCCTTGACATCGATTACTCCGGGTGCAGCAGCGCCGCTAAGCGCTAACTGGAGCTCCATTGCTGTCTCTTTGGTCGGCACTGCCCGTCGCCTCCTATGTAGAGCGCCGCTGCGGCCTATCCCGTCGTACATGAACCCAGCGTTGATCATCTCTTCGGGGTCGTAGAAGTTGCGACCATCGATTAGAACGGGCTGATTCATCAAGGAACCGATCTTGCCCATGTCTAGCTTCTTGAACTCATCCCACTCGGTGACCAGCACCAGAGCGTCGCTACCCGTAGCTACCTCATAGGCATCAGCACAGCAG
>CAZYLE010000110.1:793-5893 GCA_964648675.1 uncultured Dehalococcoidales bacterium | reverse complement strand
ATTTTATATTTAACAAAGAAATTTTTCTGAGGAAGGAGGCAATTAAACATGGCAGTGGAGAAAGTTGGCGAGAAGTATAGATGCAATATATGTGGTAATGAAATCACTGTTACAAAAGTAGGCGGTGGCACACTCGTATGTTGCGGGGAAGAAATGGAGAAAATCGGTTAGGGCGCTTATCAGACGGAGGCTTATCATGAAACAGAAATTCTTACTGTCCATTCTGAATCTGCTGGGATTCCTCGGCACTGTTATCGTGAATGGACTGGCTAATGCTCTTCCTATAAACAACATAACGACCGGCGAGTTGTCAGACCAATACCCCAATCTATTCGTTCCAGCGGGGCTCACCTTTTCAATTTGGGGATTAATCTATATCCTGCTTGCGATTTTTGTTATATATCAGTTGACCATTGTCATCAGAAAAGGTAATCAAAAGTCATCCTTTATCGAAAGAATCGGCCTGCTTTTCTTTGGTTCCTCCGTTGCAAATATTGGTTGGATATTCGCCTGGCATTACGAAATCGTTCCTCTATCTCTATTTTTAATGCTTCTGCTGTTGGGATGCCTTATCGCGATTTACATGCGGCTTAATATAGGGAAAATAGGCGAATCGGCTCCCCCGAAAACTGAAAAGTACCTGGTCCATCTGCCTTTCAGCGTATATCTTGGCTGGATCACTATAGCTACAATTGCCAATGTTACCGCTTTGCTGGTCGATGTCAACTGGAACACATTTGGACTTGGGGAGCAATTCTGGGCTGTAGCTGTTATTGTTGTTGGTATAGCAATTGCACTAAGTATATTATTCACGCGAAAAGACATATTTTATTGTCTCGTTGTCGACTGGGCATTGCTTGGTATATTGATAAAACGACTTGCCGTTGAAACCGTACCTGATCAAAGCGTGACAGTCATCACTATTGTTGGTCTGGTCCTGATATCGGCTGCAATAGTCGTCCAAATAATAAGAAGAAGGATATACTAGCCTTATGACGATACGATATATTCCGGTCTGAACTGCCGCTGGTTCTTGAAGTGCTCAGGTATGTTGGCAAACGCCTTTTTGATGAAACCTCCGAACCAGACCGCGTGCCGATGAGCCAGTTATGGAGAGTCTGATAGGTCAGTATGAAGCGATTGAATCCGCATAAACTACATGTCACATATCTAAACGGCATCAGCCGAGAAAGTCCTACTTTTCCCAGGCGCTATACTGTTACTCACTCTGATTTAACGGGACAACTTTTTCTTACTGTAGGCAATCAATATGACACGAAGCAGATTTCCGGGCTATACACCAGACTGATGAGAGATGAAGTCCTCGCTGAATTTGCCAAAGAAGAAGACGGGTTGGTATTCAGAGTTTATTGTCATGTCAGGGGAGGCTTTGTTATCGGCACAGCTAAGTGGCGATACAATATTTTTCGCTCCGAATTACCGCTTGTCTTAGAAGCCATCAGGTACGGTGACAGGGCTCTATTTGAACAGAACCCTGAACTCGAAAACGCCCCAGTACTTATACACTTTAAATCTACTGCTAGCCGGTTCGACAAGGTCGAAAGTTGGGGCATTATGGCCGATTACAGATAACATAAAATGATATTGAACTCGCAATATCGCTATGCCGCTCATGGTGATATAGCGTGTTCGGAAGACTCAGAAGGAGGTGCAGATATTACAACCGTCCAGATTTATGATGCCAAGCAGAACAGGGTGGTTACCTTAGAGAAAATCGAGAAGTCGGATGCGGAATGGAAGAAGCTGCTGACCACGAAGCAGTATGAAATCACTACCAATAAGGGAACGGAATTACCAGGCACCTGCCACTTTGACGAAGTCCACGAACCGGGTATCTTCCAGTGTATACGCTGCGCCACCGCCCTTTTCCGCAGTTCCGCCAAGTTCGAATCGGGGACGGGCTGGCCCAGTTTTTATGAGCCAATCTCGCCGTTGAACGTGGTGGAGCAGCCTGATACCAGTCTGGGAATGGTGCGGACAGAAGTGCTCTGCGCCCGGTGTGGCTCCCACCTCGGCCATGTTTTTGATGATGGCCCGCCACCGACCGGCAGACGCTATTGTATGAACGGCGTTGCGCTAAAATTCGTACCCGAGGGCAAACTATGAAACAGGCTGTCTCATTGGAAGTTGCTACCCTCGCTGGCGGTTGTTTATGGTGCATTGAGGCGGTCTTCCAGCAAGTTGACGGCGTCGAGAATGTGGTCTCCGGTTACACCGGCGGCGCGACCATCAATCCGAATTACGAGCAGGTCTGCACCGGCAACACTGGCCACGCTGAGGCCGTACAGGTGAGCTTCAATCCTTCCAAGATCTCGTATCGGGAAATCCTAGAGATTTTCTTCTCCGTCCATGACCCAACTTCATTAAACCGTCAGGGTGCGGATGTGGGCACACAGTACCGTTCGGCTATTTTCTACCACAACGAGCAGCAAAAAGCCGTTGCCGAGGAACTCATCGGAGAACTCAATAAAGTTCACCTGTGGAAGAAGCCTATCGTCACTCAGATTGTCCCGCTCGATATATTCTATCCTGCAGAAGACTACTACCGTGAATATTTCTCTCGGAATCCCGAACAGGCTTACTGCCAGATGGTTATTTCGCCTAAGGTCAGTAAGTTCCGCAAGCAGTGGGCAAAGCGGCTTAAGAGATGATTGAGGATTTTTCAGATTATTGCATATCACAGCGCTTGAATGTGAAGATTTGTCAGTTGGTTCAACTATGCATTAAACTTCGATAATGGGCAAATCCCATTTGAGCGAAATGACGATTCTCCTTTACATCAAACATGGCAATGTAGCGCTATTCGCTCAGTTCTGCTAAACTCCTCAATCATAGGCTATCGTACTCTTAGGATATGGTCGAGTTATCCCATGTACCGCTTGACTATAGTCGCAATTGCCTGGCCGACCACGGAGTGAAGAACATTCAATGCCTGCCAATCTGCCGCCGCATTACTTCGCCGCCGAGAAGCGCTTTCGTACTGCCAAGAGCATACCCGAGAAGATGGAGGCGTTGCAAATGATGCTGGCCATCATGCCCAAGCATAAAGGCACTGACAAGCTACGTGCCGAGCTCAGAAGCAAGATGGCCAAGCTGACGGCAGAGGCCGAAAGGAGACACGTCACCGGTCGGAGGGGAATTTCTTACTATATCCGCAAGGAGGGGGCAGGGCAGGCAGCACTGGTGGGGCTGCCCAACGTAGGCAAGTCTCAGCTGGTTACAGCGCTAACCGAGGCTACGCCGGAAGTCGCCGAATATCCCTTCACCACCCGCTTCTCCGTCGTGGGCATGATGCCGTTCGAGAACGTCCAGATACAGATTATCGATTTGCCTCCAGTCACCGATGCTGATGCCCAGTCGTGGTTGCCGATGGTTCTCCGGAACGCCGATATTATGGTGCTGGTGGTAGACCAGGGGAAAAATTGTATCAGCCAGGTGGAGGAGCTTCTGGAGAGATTGGAGCAGATGAATATAGGACTTGTTGGAACTACGGGCTCCGATCTGCCATCCACAGCGAAGAAAGCTCTCATCCTGGCCAATAAGAGTGACCTCTCCTCTACGCCGGACGATTTCGGCGAACTCGAATCACGGTATGAACCGGAATTCCCTGTCATCCGCGTTTCCGCCAGGAATGGAAGCGGGCTTGAGGAATTCAAGCGCAAGCTCTTTGACATGCTGGATATCATCAGGGTATACACCCAAGCTCCCGGCGAGAAAGCGGACTTTACTAAGCCCACAACCGTAAAACGCGGAAGCACCGTAGCGGATGTCGCTGAGTCCATACATAAGGATTTCGCAGCGAAGCTAAAGCAGGCTCGGATTTGGGGCTCGGGCAAATTCGATGGTCAACTGGTCAGGAAGGACTACGTTCTGCAGGACGGCGACACAGTCGAATTACATATTTGAATCCGCTACCCAAGCACATGGGTATCTACAGCGTATAGTCTTCGGATAGCGGGGACAATCAGCAATGCTAGCGCCGCTCCTCTAGGTCTTTTCACCCCAGTCATTCTTAGCTAGAATTTCCCGCTATACGCTGCTCACTCTGGCCAGGGCTCCTCCCCCAGGGCCATGCGACAGAGATCGGTAATGTAAATCTTGCGCAGGCCACGCTGGGAGGTCGGCCGTCTCAGTGCGCGGTCACACATCGGGCAAAGCGTTATCAGGGCATCAGCGCCACACTCGATGACATCGTCCATATTCTTCGCTTGAACCTCCGCCGCCAATTCAGGGTAAACGCGAATTATGGACGCAGCGCAGCAGAGTGCGGTCTCTCGTTCGTATTTTCGCGGTGGTCGCTCGACACCGATAAGCTCAAAGATTTCGTCAAGGAGAGCGTCTTTCTCCGGAGTATACCTCGAGGCGCATGGGCGGTGATAGGCAACCCTTTTGCCCAGCTTGGTGATGCTGTTTTGGTGCTCCCTGAGGTAGTTGCGGATGTACTCGAAGAGGTGCATGTAATTGAATGGCACAGTGATACCGTAGTCCTTGACCTTGGCATTCACCATAGCGTAGCAGTCGTCGTGGAGGAAGACTATATCCTTACCCAGACTGGCTATCTTGTCGATGAAGTCCTGGGCCTTCTTCTCGATGGGGCTCTCCAGACCGAGATGTACATAGCCGAGGAGGCAGAAGTATTCACCTCCCTTGACCACGGTGAGGCCGTTGAACAACTGGCTGTCAAGGGCTCTATCGGGCATCCAGTGCTCCATGATACAGAGGGAAAGAACGGGCTTATCAGGATCGCCCGGTATCAGCTCATTGGGGATGGCGAAAGCGCCCTCGAAAAAGCCGATAAGCTCCTTACTTACCGGGAAGGCGCCTGTTTTTTCCAGCATCTTGAGGATAATGTCGAAGGGATCGGCGCCGGTAGGACAATACTCGCTGCAGGCACAGCACGTGATGCATTTATGCAGGATATCGGCATCTTTGCCCTCCATAAGCGCCTTAATATTGGCGACAGCTTTTTCCTTGTCATAGTCCACATATAGGCATTTCACCAGGCAGTCGCCGCACAGGTCGCACTTCGACGCATCCCACATTTTTCACCTCCGTTTATATCTGGGATTTTCAATTTGA
>CAZYLE010000110.1:0-783 GCA_964648675.1 uncultured Dehalococcoidales bacterium | reverse complement strand
CAATGGTGAAATCATCATCGTTTTCAGCCCCGATGGTATGCCTATTTCATCTAGTTGTCAATTCAGAGGCTTGAGCTTTGCCAAGCGCTCTACGCTCGGGATTAGACAGCTTTTCGTTTAAGGCGGCAATCCATAAACTCTATTTCGGCTCGCCCTACCCCAAGAGGCAAGTCTCTACTTGAAAGCTACTCGCCTAGCTGCTATCGCACATGATAGCTAAACGTTCAATCCCTCTTAACTACCCCAAAACTGCGGGACGAAAGGTTTTCAAGACGGTCACACCATAAGGCTGGCTAAAGTAGCGCGTTTTGTACTAATCATACGTCTTGCCAACCAGCGAGCCGAGGCCTTAATATGGCCACATCGATTGACCTGGAAAACGCCGGTTTATATTGACGAAATACAGGGACAGCCTGATATGGACCGACGGTACTATACCCAGGAGCCCTTATGACCAGACCATTTCTGAAAAACGCTCCGCCGTAATGGTCCTGAAAAGGCGCTGAAATGATATCATGAGTTCAGGGGCTGGCATTGGCAAGGAGTCCCACCTCATCATGGTTGAAAGGAGAAAAAGATGATAACGGCTAGCGAGAAGACCCCGGTTGAGTATATATGCGATGAGCAAGTATCTCAAGATTCACCAACCACGTCGAAGGATCGGGTGAAATGAAAATCGTCGGCATTTGCGGTTCTCCCCGAAAGGGAAACACAGAGTGGATGCTCAGAAAGCTACTGGAAGGGGCTAGCGCAGTGGGAGCAGAGACTGAGCTGATCCTGCTC
>CAZYLE010000109.1:3598-6020 GCA_964648675.1 uncultured Dehalococcoidales bacterium | reverse complement strand
GGGTTCCTTAAAGCCACATGAAATGTCCAAGCTGATACCAGCGATGGCAAATAATGTTCTGGTTATCCTGCTAACCCAGTTGCTGTTGGGCTTGGGTTACCTTCTATCATGGATTTTCTGACCAAAGATCATAGCATTAGCTATGCCAAGCTGCCGTTGAGGTGATAGGTATGTCGGTTGATCTGGTTTTGTTTCATGCGCCGAGTGTGTACGATTTTCGTCAAAAAACGATCCTTTACGGACCGGTTGGCGACCTGATTCCGCCATCTCCGGTTTTCGAGATGTACCCGATAGGCTTTACCAGCATTGCCGAATATTTGAAGCGATCTGGCTATCGGGTGCGCATTATCAACCTTGCGGTGCGCATGCTAAATGATAAAAGCTTCAATGCCGAGGCAGTGATAAAGCGCCTCAGGTCACCAGTTTTTGGCATCGATTTGCACTGGCTAGTCCACTGTCATGGCGCGATTGAGGTGGCGCAGTTGGTGAAACGGCTCCATCCCCAGTCTAAAGTGGTATTTGGCGGGTTTTCCGCCTCCTACTATTATCAGGAGCTAATGGAATATCCAGAGATAGACTATGTAGTGAGAGGTGACTCTACCGAGGAGCCTATGCGCCAGTTAATGGACTGCATAAGAAGGGGGGTTGAGCCAGAGGCAGTACCCAATCTTATCTGGCGAGATAGCCAGGGCAGAAGCCGAGAGAACCCCTTCTCTCATGTTCTTGCCGACCTTAGTGGAGTAATGGTCAGCCATTATGCCAATGTCGTCCGTTCGGTTATCAGATACCGCGATCTTGCCAGCTATGTTCCGTTTAGCAACTGGATACAATATCCAATTACTGCGGTTTTTACCTGCCGCGGTTGCACCCAAAACTGTGCCATTTGTGGTGGTTCTGCCTCAGCCTTCCGCCAGTTCTATAATCGAGATAAGACTGTCTTTCGCTCCCCGCAATCGGTGGCTGAAGATGTTAGACAGATCGAGCGCTTCAGCAGTGGCCCCATCTTCATACTCGGCGACCTGCAGCAAGCTGGGGAAAATTATGCTTATGAGGTCTTGCGGCTGCTCCATAAGAATAATGCCAAGAATCAATTCATCCTAGAGCTATTCTCCCCTGCATCAAGTGAGCTTCTACACCAGATGGGCCTATCCTGTCCCAAATTCTGCCTAGAGATCTCTCCCGAGTCTCATGACCCCGAGGTAAGACGGGCCGCTGGCAGACACTATACTAATGAAGAGCTGGAGCGAACGTTTAACGATGCCCTTGATGCCGATTGCGGGCGATTGGACGTCTTCTTCATGATCGGGCTGCCGAGGCAGACCCCGCAATCGGCACTCGATACCGTTGACTATTGCGACTATTTATTCCAGAAATTTAGGGGAGATAAGCGGCTTTCCCTGTTCATTGCCCCGCTATCACCCTTCCTTGATCCTGGTAGTCTCGCCTTCGAGCAACCGCAGCGCTACGGTTACCACATCAGGTTTCGCAGGCTTAAGGAGCATCGCCAAGCGCTACTTTCACCAAGCTGGAAATACTCCCTGAACTACGAAACGGAATGGATGACCCTCCACCAAATTGCCGACGTTGCCTACGAAGCCATACTGCGCCTTAACCGTTTGAAAGCTAAGCATGGCATTATCTCGAAACAACTAGCAGAGGCTGGAGAACGACGCATTACAGCAGCTCGGGAGATGATGCAACGCATAGATGATATGCTGGCTTGCGGTAACCTTGAGGATGAACTGCCTCACCTGAAACCAATGATAGACGAGATAAACTGGCTTCCGGTGAGTGAAAAGGCCCAATTGGAATTACCCATGGGACGCATTAAGCTAAAGCCCTGGCATGTTCTATGGACATGGGCAACTGGGCGATGATTACTCCACCACCACTGCAGTACCACTCATCACCATCGAAGTCATAAGCCTGGTATACAAAATGGCATTGGCATCCATCTTCTCCGCCTGCTCCTCCATCCGGTAAATGGCCTCTTCCCTCACCTCAGCCATTAGCTTGGTGCATTCAGTGATCTCCCCACCGACTATGCCTCGTAATCCAGCAGTTAGATCTCTGCCTAAATGCCTTGCCCTAACGGTGCTACCCTTCACCATGCCCAGGGTCTTGGTGATATTCTTCCCCTCTATATGGTCTGAAGTCACTACGATCAATGCTTCGCTTTCTTAATACGTTTTGGTTCCTTCTTCTTACTCCGGAGTCGATCTATGATTACATACTCCAAGAGCCCGACAAAGCCTATGATTATAAGCCCCATCAATACCTTCCACCACCAGTAGACATCGGGGCGGTCAATAAAAAATGGTTTTAGCGCATAACCAATTAGCACCAATACACCGATGCCGACCACTATCAAAATCACATATTGCCATGGCTTCATAATCTTACCTCCTGTACCTCCAAATAG
>CAZYLE010000109.1:2722-3588 GCA_964648675.1 uncultured Dehalococcoidales bacterium | reverse complement strand
GCTGCTGCAGAGACCCTCGGGTTCTTGAAGACCCCTCTGTTTCTGGTCTTCCTCAGCTTCGTCCTCGCCTCGACCAACGATGAGATGATAGCATCGGCACCCATCTCAGGCACGAACTCAACAACAGACCTACCCTGCCCGAAGACCTCCGTTTCCAATGCTGGAGCGACACTGCTCAGTTTGGCACGAACTTCAGTTAGTATTCGTGCGAGAGACTCAACATTAAGGTTAATATCTACTTCCTGCAAGCTAAAGCCAAGCACGCTTGCCAGCTCAATGAGCATTTTCTGAGCCTCATTTATAGCTGAACCCGCTTCGGCGGCTCGATTTATCTCCCTCGCCAGATCAAAGAGAATAGCGATGGCCTGAGCAGTATTGAAATCGTCATCCATCGCCTCTACGAACCTTTCACGATAGGACGTAACCTCAACCTCTACTCTCGATGAGACGGGGCTTTCCCGATGTACCGCAAGGCATAGCCTTTCCGCCCCTTTCTCAGCCGCCTCCAGACTTTCCTCACTATAGGTAAGAGGGCTTCGATAATGCGAGCTTAGCACGAAGAGCCGCAAAGCATCAGGGCTCCAGTTCTCAAGAGCCTCTTTAACCGTGATTAGATTTCCCAGTGATTTGCTCATCTTCTCCTCGCCAAGCTTCACCAGCCCATTATGGAGCCAATAACTGACAAAGGGAGCAGAGCCGCTAAATGCCTCCGATTGGGCAATCTCATTCTCGTGATGGGGAAAAACGAGATCTTGCCCACCACCGTGAATATCAGCGGTGTCGCCTAGATATTTCAAGCACATGGCGCTACACTCAATATGCCAGCCAGGCCTTCCCACTCCCCAGGGGCTTTCCCATGACGGCTC
>CAZYLE010000109.1:0-2712 GCA_964648675.1 uncultured Dehalococcoidales bacterium | reverse complement strand
CTTCCATAAGGTGAAATCCATCGGGTGCTCCTTGCCAGCCATTTCTTCAGTAACTCTCATTTCGTCGATCGACCGATGGCTAAGTTTTCCATACCCACGGAAGCTTTTCACCCGGAAGTAGACATCGCTGCCGGCATTATAGGCATGCCCCTTTTCGATTAATCCTTCGATGACCTCGATGATCTTGGGGATCTCCTCCGTAGCTCTGGGGTAAATGTCAGCTCTCTTTACATTTAACGCATCCATATCAGCGAAGTACTGGGCGATGAATCCCTCAGCAAGCTCCCTGGCTGAAACCCCCAGTTGATTTGAGCGAGCGATAATTTTATCATCGACATCGGTGAAGTTCTGTACATACTTTACCCTGTATCCACGAAACTCGAGATAGCGCCTGATGACATCAAAAACGATGTAGCTCATGGCATGCCCGATGTGGCACTCACTGTAGGGCGTAACCCCGCAAACGTACATCTTTATCGGGTCGCCCTGGGGTACAAACTCCTCCTTTTGACCCGATAGTGTATTGAATACTTTCATTCTACCGCCTTTCGAGCAAAGCCACCGCATAGGCAGCGATGCCTTCTCCTCTGCCTAAAAAGCCAAGCGCTGCCGAGGTAGTCGACTTAACCGAAACCTGCTCTGTGGCGATGTTTAGGGCATCGCCGATGTTATGCCGCATCTCATCGATGTAGGCAGCCAGCTTAGGCTCTTCAGCAATAATAGTGGCATCGATATTTTCAATATTGAACCCTTCGCCGTGAATCATATTGCGAACACGGCTTAGAAGCAATATGCTGGAGATATCCTTATACTGCGGATCAGTATCGGGAAAGTGGGTGCCAATGTCTTTCAAAGCGGCGGCACCTAAGAGGGCATCGATGATGGCATGCACTAACACATCGGCATCGCTATGACCAAGCAGACCACGCTCAAAGGGTACCTTCACCCCCCCAATAACAAGGTTACGTCTTTCAACCAAAGGGTGTACATCAAAGCCGATACCAATGCGCATTATTCTTACTTCACACTGTGGACCTTGCGATTACGAATGAGAATGACTGCGCTATATATTCACCAAAGGCTCTTCCCGTCCGCAAGGCCAAAAGGTAGCAAAAAATATATCCCCTAGACCCGCTGTATGCTTTCCAGGATGACCTCGGCGAGCAACAGGTCATCAGGGGTTGTCACCTTAATATTGGTATCAGATCCTGGGTATACCTTAACCCTATAGTTCATATTCTCTACCAGAGTAGCATCGTCCGTGGCATAAACTTGAGCCTTTCGATAGGCTTCCGTTATTATATCAAATCGAAACACCTGGGGAGTCTGAGCAGCCCAAAGGCTATGGCGAGGCGGTGTTTCCTCAACGAAGGAACTTGGAGAAACAACCTTGATAGTGTCAGAGACCGGTATAGCAGCAACGGCAGCACCATGCTGGAAAGCCTCCTTAATCCCTGCTTCAATCAAATCTACACTGACACAAGGGCGAGCTCCATCATGGATTACTACCCATTGGCATCCCGCGAGTTTCTCGAGCCCCTCTGCTACCGAGTCCTGTCGTCGAGCACCACCATTGCAGACTGCAATCACCTTGGACCACTGATACTCCTCAACCAGTCTCCTTCCCTTAGTAAGATTATCCTCGCCTAATACAATAACCACCTGATCAATTGAGGGACACTTTTGAAATACATCTACGACATGAGCCAGTAGGGGTTTGCCCGCTATGTTGGCGAAGACCTTATCAATTCCTCTCATCCGCCTACTTTTACCAGCGGCAACAATGATGGCACCAACCGTACCCATTCCTCACTCCGCTTTAGGTTGGGCGAAGATCATGCGTCCTGCCGCTGTTTGTAGAACCCTGGTAACCATCACCCCAATGTTGCTGTTAATGTAGCGCCGCCCATCTTCTACCACAACCATGGTGCCATCGTCGAGGAAGCCGATTCCCTGTCCAAACTCCTTGCCCTCCTGGATGACACGAACTTCCATCTCCTCGCCGGGAAGGACGACTGGTTTTAGTGCATTGGCCAACTCATTAATATTGAGCACCTGGACCCCTTGTAGTTCAGCAACCCGATTCAGATTGAAGTCATTAGTAATAATGGCGCAACCTAGAACCTTGGCCAGTCTCACCAGCTTAGCATCAACATCTGGCACATCTTTGAAGTCAATCTCAGAGATATCCATTGGTATATCGGACTCCTTCTGGAGTTTGGTGAGCATTTCTAAGCCCCTACGCCCTCGAGCACGCCGCACCGAATCATAAGAATCGGCCACATGCTGCAATTCATCAAGAACAAATCTTGGGATTATCAACGACCCCGGGACGAAGCCAGTCCTACTTATATCGGCGATGCGCCCATCAATAAGAACGCTAGTGTCGACAACAACCTGTCCGTTGTGAGGCATTCTCCTACCCATGCCTCCAAGCCGCTCAGGTACTTTGATTCCAAACACCTGGAACAGGTCTCTCGCTCGCATTACTGTAACAGACGTAATAACCAAGCACAATAAAATAGTAACTGCAATAGGTGTAAGCATTCCCCACAATCGCGGAAGCATAGAAAGAGGAAATGCCATTAGCGCTGAGATGAGCAGGGCAATTACTAAACCCCCAATTATGGCAACAAAAGTATGTATCGGAATTTGCCGGAGCCACCTAAGACCCCAGCCACCAGAGGAGTTCATTTGTCCCTCCCCCTCCAC
>CAZYLE010000108.1:4780-6042 GCA_964648675.1 uncultured Dehalococcoidales bacterium | reverse complement strand
ACCTCCAGTTCAGCCCAAGGGGAAAGGTAAGGGAGGATATCGAGTCAGGCTTCTTCAATCTCGATGGAGGGTTGCCGGTGCAGCCAGACGGAGGGCTGAAGTGCTTTGGACACCCCATCGGCGCCAGTGGATTGAGGATGATATATGAGATGTATAAGCAGCTTCAGGGAAAGGCTGGCCCTCGCCAGTTGAAGAACCCCAAGCTAGGGCTGACCCACAACCTTGGAGGCATTCCGCCGGCTTGCACCTGCTTTGTCGGCATATACGGGCTCTAAAGCATCGGAGAATAAGGAAACGGACGCAGTATAGCAGTTTCCAATATCTAACGGAATCAGTTTGAGTGTTCCTTTGGGGTGATGATTATGTGGGGTGCATGGGTGGAGGGGTGTTGCATCACCTGAACTGAGGCGGAGAAGACCTCTTTTATGGTTTCCTCGGTGAGCACTTCATCGGGGCGGCCGTCGGCGAAGACGCATCCGTCTTTAAGGAGAATGAGCCTGTCGAAGTAAAGTGCGGCTATGTTTAAGTCGTGCATTGCGGCGATGACTGTTAGTCGATTCTCTCGGTTCAGTGTCTGCACCAGCTCGATAATCTCCACCTGGTGATTGATGTCCAGGTGCGCTGTCGGCTCATCCAGGAGGAGCAGTTTGGGCTCCTGGGCCAGTGCCATGGCGAGGACCGCTTTTTGGCGCTCGCCACCGCTCAGTTCATTGAAGTACCGTTCCTTTAGGTTATCGATGCCGACAAGGTCCATGGCATCCTCAACCACTTGACCGTCACTCGATGTCTCATCGGAAAATGCCTTAAGGAAAGGCGTTCTTCCCAATAGCACCACTTCCCTCAGGGTGAAGGCGAAGGGTATGAAGAATTGTTGTGGTACGACGGCTACTTGCTGTGCCACTTCCCTGCGTTTGAAGCTATTTAATCTTGAGCCGTTTAGATAGATTTCTCCTTTGTTCGGTCGCAGCACACCGGCAGCTAGCTTGATCAACGTGGTCTTGCCACAGCCATTGGGACCCAGGAGAGCTACCATCTCACCGTCCTCGACCACTATATCTATGTGGTGTAACACTGGTTTTTCATTATATGAGAAGGAAACCTGGCTAAGGTTGATCATTAGAAGGCATACTCCCTTCTGGTGCGCCTGAGAAGGTAAATAAAGAACGGGGCACCTATGATCGCGGTAAGGATACCCAACGGGATCTCCTTGGGGGAAAGCATGGTGCGGGCGAGAAGGTCAGCGAGGACAACGAATGCGCCGC
>CAZYLE010000108.1:3246-4770 GCA_964648675.1 uncultured Dehalococcoidales bacterium | reverse complement strand
CCTCATGTCTTGCGGCACCACCAGTCCGACGAAGCCCACCAGCCCGCTTATGGAAACGGCCGCTGCGGTGAGCAATGAGCCAAGGGCAAGTACGAGCAGCTTGTCCCGCTCCACATCGATCCCCAGATAGGCAGCGCCCTCCTCACCGAGAGCGAAGGCATTGAGGCGAGTGGCAAGAAAGCGTGCCGCCACAATACCCCCGACCACCAGCGGTGCGACGATGATGATCTTATTCCAGCCGCTTACCGATACGCTCCCCATGAGGAAGGAATAGACGTTGTGGAGCATCTCCGTTCTGCCGCTCAAGGTCACCATAAAGAACATAACAGCGGTGAGCATGGCGCTCACGGCAAACCCGGCAAGGAGAATACTCACTACGGGGGTCTTGCCTCCCACCCTGGCCAGGTTGTACACCAGGAGCACCGCACCGAGAGCGCCAAGGAAGGCGGCGATGGGCACCAGTCCGAAGCCAAGGAAAGCGACACTCACCGGCAGCATCATGGCAATAGTGGCCCCAAAGGCCGCGCCAGCGGAGGTGCCAATGATGTAGGGGTCGGCCATGGGGTTTCTCAGCAGACCCTGGAACAGCACCCCGGCCGATGCCAGCGCTGCCCCCACGAGCGCTCCCGCAATGACCCGGGGCAATCTGATCTGGAATAGTATGGTCTCGTCGGTCGGCTGCCATGTGGGAGACAGGTCGATGGGCAGCACCTTGACCAGCGTCATCTTCACTATGTTGAAAGGTGAGATGGAAACGGCTCCGAATGCAGCGCCGGCAAGCAGGCAGAGGAGCAGGACTGCCATCAGTACCAGCAGGATGAGCAAACGGTGGTTCTGTCTCAGCCTCATCAGCATCTCACTTTCCACCCTTCAGGCTCTGGGGAAGCCCCGCCACAAGCAGATAGACTCTGTCGGCACGGCAGGCTACTAGCTGGTTGGCTCTACCCAGCAGGTCGCGGAAGGCCCGTCCCGCCGGGTACACGGGGACGAGCCCCATGCCGACCTCGTTGGAGACGATGATAAGGTGTGCCTTCTTCTGCTGGAGAATCTCCCCGAGTTCCTTGGCTATCGCCTCGTCCAGCGCCTCGATGTCTTCGGGGTCAGCAGCAGTCTCCATCAGATTGGACACCATGAAGGTCAGGCAGTCGAGCAGAACAACGTCAACATCGGCGATGTGCTGAGCTATCGCCTCGCCCACACCGGTTGCTGCCTCTAATGTCCGCCAGTTCTTGGGCCGTGACTTCTGGTGGAGCTCGATGCGATGACGCATCTCCTCGTCCCCGGCACTGCCGGTTGCGACGAAAAGGACACAGTTCCCAAGCTCAGACGCCAGCTTCTGAGCGAAGGCGCTCTTGCCGCTTCTTGCACCACCAAGAACGAAAATCACTTCACTCTGCATCTGCCTCCCCCCTAGAAATAGCCACCGCCAATCAAGGGAACCAGCACCAGAGTGATGACCTCGGTCATCTCGCCGATTGCTCCGTAGGTGTCTCCAGTCAGGCCCCCCAGCTTCCTCTTGAGGAA
>CAZYLE010000108.1:2121-3236 GCA_964648675.1 uncultured Dehalococcoidales bacterium | reverse complement strand
ACTGCCAGGCCCCATAGCCTCATTACGCCGACCGAAACGGCGACCGCGATCAGCGTGGCTACGCCCAGCTTCCACCACTTCGCCTGCCCTTTGTATGCCTTTCCCAGCCCTTGGTTCCTCGCCGCAGGATATGCAGAAAGGGCATAGACCATCGCCCACCGACTCATGACTGCCATGAGTATGATAGCCACCATCCTGGTTGCCCCGGGCAGGAAAAGCAACGAGACATACTTGACCAAGAGGAGACAGCATACCCCGACCACACCGAAGCTGCCAGCATGGCTGTCGCGCATTATTTCCAGCCGCTGCTCCCTCGACCGGCCGGCTGCCATGGCATCACAGGTATCGATGAACCCATCGAGGTGAATAGCACCGCTGACCAGGACCGCCAACACAATCACCAGCGCACTCCCCACAGGAAGGGGCAAGAACAGGATGAACAGGCGATCCAGGCCGTACAGCAGGCCGCCAATACCCAGTCCCACCAGCGGGAAGTAGACCAGGGAGTGGCCGATCTGCGCGGGACTGAAGACGCGTCGAATGGGCACTATGGTGAGGAATTGCAGCGCGGCAAGGAACCCCACTGCCAGGTCTGTGACGCCTTGCTTGAGGTGACCGCAGGCTGTCATTCCGCCCTTTTCTCCGCTTCGCACACACCGGCCTGAGCGAAGGTGGCCATACCGGCCAGCGCCCTCACTGCCGCCTCAACAACCGAAATGGCCAGCGCCGCTCCGGTCCCTTCGCCGAGGCGCATGTCGAGGTCAAGAACTGGCTTCAAGCCCAGATGATTCAGTGCAGCCCTATGGCCTCGTTCGGTCGAGACATGCCCCGCAATAAGGAAGTCGCGCAAGTGAGGCGCCATTGTGGCGGCAACGAGCGCTGCAGCACCCGAGACAAAACCATCGATGACCACCGGGATGCGGTGCGCCGCAGCGCCAATCATAAGCCCAGCGAGGCCCGCAATCTCGAAACCGCCGACCTTGGTGACCACGTCAATGCCACTCGCGGCATCGGGCTGGTTTACCCTGAGGGGTTCTTCGATAGCGTGCAGCTTGCCGGCAAGGAGCGAGGAGCGGTCGTGGTGCTGAAGGTGAAGGATCACGTGACGCCGGATG
>CAZYLE010000108.1:646-2111 GCA_964648675.1 uncultured Dehalococcoidales bacterium | reverse complement strand
CTTCGATAGCGTGCACCTTGCCGGCGAACTGCTTGCGTCCCAGTCCTGTGCCCCGCCCGGTGACCTTCGCCACCGGCACACCGGTGATTGCCACCGTGATGGCGCTGGACGATGTGGTGTTGCCGATGCCCATGTCGCCAGTGCCGATTATGTCCAAACCCTTGTCGACCTCGAGTTCCAGTAGCTCAAGCCCAGCCTCGATTGCGCTCATCGCCTCACCCCGGCTCATCGCTGGGCCCCGTGTCAGGTTACGCGTGCCGTGAGCTACCTTCCGCGAAACCAGGCCGTCACGTGGCTCAAGCTCGGCGGCCACTCCCATGTCGACCACCACGACTCGCGCGCCCACGTGGCGCGCCAGAACGTTTATCGCTGCACCGCCATCGAGGAAATTCCTTACCATCTGGGAGGTAACGGCCTGAGGGTACAGGCTCACCCCCTCGGCGACCACGCCATGGTCGGCGGCCATGACGACAATGGCTTTGCGGTCAATTGTCGGAAGGGCAACGCCCCGTATGCCCGCCACCTTTATGGAAAGCTCCTCCAGGCGGCCCAGGCTCCCCAACGGCTTGGTCAGGCAGTCCTGTCGCCGCTGGGCCGCTTGCATCGCCTGCTCGTCGAGGCGGCCAACTCGTTTGATGACTTCTTCTAGAGAAAGCATCGGCATTCTAGGGAAAGACCTCAGGATGGATGATCCGGGCCACCTGTTCCAGTCCTTTGAAGATGCGCGGGCCGGGGCGTGACACTATGTCCACGTCTATGCCGTATATCGCCCCGCTCTGCACCGCGCTCAGCCCCTCCCAACCTTCACGCGCCATCACATCCTCAGGTGATACCCAGGGGTAGTCTCCAAGGATTATCATGTCAGGGTCACAGGCGATGAGTTCCTCCAGGCTGAAAGTGGTCCAGCCTTCAACTACGCTAGCGACGTTATCGCCAGCCGCCAAAGTTATCAGGATGTCGATGAAGGTGCCGCTGCCTGCGGTCCAGGGCAGGGCTGGGTTAGTAGCATCCAACTCATAGAAGACGCTCGGAAGATAGGAGGTTGGAGCAACGGTGGCGCAGATGCGGTCCATGTGGTCCTTCATGTCCCTGATGAACTGCGCGGCGTCGGCTTCCCTGCCGGCGATCTCACCCACCAGCTCGATATTGGCGAAGATGCCCTCGATATCTGCGGGCTGGAGCACCACCATCGTCACCCCGAGTTGCTCAAGGTCGGAACAAACAGGGTCGTGCCCATCTGAGAAAACGATGTCGGGGTCCAGGTCGATGATGGCCTCCAGATTGGTGGTAAAGTAGCCGCCGACCGAAGGTACGTCCAGCGCCTCTTCGGGGTAGTCGCAGTGGTCGGTCACGCCCACTACCCTCTCCCCCAGGTCGAGAGCAAACAGAATCTCGGTAATGCTCGGCGCCAGGGAGATGATTCGCTGCGGGATGCCCTCTATGACAACCGTTCTACCCAGGTCAT
>CAZYLE010000108.1:388-636 GCA_964648675.1 uncultured Dehalococcoidales bacterium | reverse complement strand
GTACAGGCCACAACTGAAATGAGTGCAAATGTTAAAACGAGCAAAATAGAAACTAGTCTGGTCATTGAAGCTCCTTTCCATATTTGGATAACAATAAAAATCCCCTCGCTCTGCAGAACGAGGGGAACCCCAAGCTATCTGGGCATGCTTCCCACCCCCTTTCTCCGCGGAGGTACTAGGAAAACCAGAGGCAGGCGTTCTGACTTCCCCAAGTTAACTCGGAGTCACAGCAGGCGGTACTGTGCCGG
>CAZYLE010000108.1:0-378 GCA_964648675.1 uncultured Dehalococcoidales bacterium | reverse complement strand
GCTTGAGCCAGTGGTCTTTGTCGCTTCGTCGCCGGTTACAGTAGCGGGGGCTGTGCCGGACTCTCACCGGCTTGCCGCCCGATTAAGCCGTCGCTCGCGCTCGGGCACCCCTGGCTCACTATTCGATTTTCTATAATATATCACACCTCAGCGTGGAGGTCAATCGCAGTTTCTATCTAGTTCTTGTAGGGTAGGTTTTGTCCCAATAAGGCTAACATACCGCGTTCCTTTATGGTCGGTTTTACTTTATTCAACCTACCCTACTTCTATGAAACTTGCAGCGTTGTAGGGGCGTTCAATTGAACGCCCCTACTCTGAACGATGTTACAGATAGATATTCTCATTGACACTGCCACCGAGGCTCGGTTATCATTCGCT